>JAQWDO010000150.1 GCA_028705415.1 Dehalococcoidales bacterium | reverse complement strand
CCCGGAGAACGAAACTGTCAGCCTTTCTGCCACTCCGGCAGATGGATGGCGTTTTATCGGCTGGACCGGTGGGGTCAGCAACCCGGACTCTGCCACTACAACGGTAGTCATGGACGGAAATAAGAACATCACCGCCAATTTTGCCCCCAGGGATTCCTTTGCCCTGACTATCAATGTTGAAGGAAGCGGCTCCACTACCCCCCAGGAGGGAACTCATACCTATTCCAGGGATTCCGAGGTCGAGGTTACTGCCAATCCTGCCCAGGGTTATAAATTCGATTCCTGGCTCGGTGACGTAAGTGACCCGAATTCGGCAACCACCACGGTAGTGATTGACGATGATAAAGAAATAACAGCACGGTTTATTGAAATACCTGTTTATACATTGACAGTAGATGTCAGCGGCAACGGTACCACCGAACCTGCTCCGGGAGTACATGAATATCCGGAAGGCACAGAAGTATCACTTACCGCTATTCCAGCAGACGGGCATCGCTTTACCGGATGGACCGGAGATGTCGCTGAGCCGGATTCGGAAACCACCACCATCACCATTACAGCCAACAAAACCGTAACAGCCACCTTTGTTGAAGGACCGCCGCCACCTCCCCAATTCACCGGTATCGAAGTCCTGCTCACCACCCGCAATGAAGCAGTTGTGACATGGAGCACAGATCTGCCTGCTGCCGGCAAAGTGATCTATTGGGAAGAAGGAGGCAGCCAGAAAGAAACCCCGCTGGAAACGGATATTTCAACCCGGCATGTTGTATTGCTTGAAGACCTCGAGCCGGGTAAAACCTACAATTACTCCATTCTGGCTATTGACGATTATGGTAATGAGGTTGCTTCAACGACAAATTCGTTCGCAACAGCCCATACCGAAGCCGCCTTCCAGATTACCGGCTGGGAATCCACAGTCGAAATAGCCGGGGACGGAAGAGAGGTTACCCTGGTTATTACAGTTGCAAATACCGGTGATTTGCCGGGAGGCTACGAGCTTACCCTGAAGGTTAACGGCACCACCAAGACAAGCCAGACAGTTAACCCTGGACCAAATAGCCACGAAGCGGTCACTTTCAGTGTACTTCTCGAAACTGCCGGCATTTACAACCTGGACGTTAACGGCTTTACTCTGGCTCTTGAAATCCCTCAACCAGCAGAGAAGCCAACAGTGGAGCCTACGACCACAACACCTGAGGAGCATGAACCTTTCAGCTTTGCAGATTGGCTCAAGGACAACTGGCAAATAGTATTCGGCATCGCGATGGGAATAATTCTCCTGCTGGTAATTATCGTACTGATATTACACCGCTATTTTTATATTGCCACTTTCATCCGGCGCTGAAAACCAGACCAAAATCAATTATGAAATTTCGACTAATTGATACTCTGTGCCGCATGGCGGCCAGCGCCATAGTCATCGGCACAGCGCTGGTGTTTTTGCCATGCCAGACAACAGATGCTATATCGCTTGATCCGCTGGACTATTTTTCGTACACCTACACCATTACCTTCAGCCAAAATTACGTTCAGGAAGGCGATGTCTTTTATGCCGATTTGGAAGGCAAGGCTACCTGTATAAAAAATGCCCCCATTCACCCGACCGAAGTATATATCAGGGGAAGGGTAGTTGGCTGTCATATTGACAGCGGAAACAGAATCGCACTCAATTCCGGCTACGCAACAACCATTTCCCCGGTACCTTCCCATGAGGGAGAAGTAATAACTGCATTTCAGGAAATTGCGCTGTATTTTCCCTGGGGAAGCCCGGCCGGGAAATACCAGGTTACCGCCGAACTGATCGAAGCAAAATTTAAAGCCGGCGGATTGTGGTTTGATGTAACCAGCGCTTTCCCCCAGCAACAAAACATGGGTTATGCTTTTTATAAAGTCACCGAACCGGCTCCTCCACAGCCAACTACTACTCCCCCGGTCCAGCCCACAACTACGCCTCCGGTTGTCCCAACCACTTCAACAACACCGCCGACCACTTCAGCTCCACCCCAGACTTCCACCTTGCCAACTTCCACTCCGCCAACCACCACAGGTCCGTCCATCCCTGTGGAACCAACTACAACCAAACCAGACCCGGGAGAGCCTTCTATACCACCAGGAGCAACCGATATTACCAGCTTTACCGATATGGCCGGAAATATATCTGCACCTTTCTTTGTATCTTCTGCAGATGGCTTTGCATCTGTCAGTGTTGAACCAGGCACCATTATTTCAGGGCAGAATGGCAAGGTGCCAGCCTGGTTAATGTTGTCCCGCATAACAACTTCAGACCAAATGGCTGAAGACGCACTGGTAACAGGCAATGCGTATGAAGTACTCCCGAATGGTTCTGGCTTTTATCCCCGGGCTAATATCAGCCTCTCTTATTATGATGCCCAGATACCGGCAGGAATGGATGAAAACCTCCTGCTGGTTGCACGCTGGGACGACCGGATTGAAGAATGGGTCGCATTTGAAAACCCAATTGTTGATACCGAAAAAAACACCGCCAGTGTTTCTTTCTATGAGTCTGGCATATACACCATCCTCGCACCGGTATCTCCGCCGGTTTTTGACATCCGGGATATTCAGATTTTTCCAACCAACGTTGCACCAGGCGATGAGGTCAACCTCCGGTGCAGAGTTACTAATACAGGCACGGTTGCCGGTTATTACGAACTGGTTTTCAAGTTAAACGGCAGTACCCAGGAAGTAAAAAGAATTTCCCTTGCTGGAGGAGAAGGCAGAGAGATAACCTTCAGC
>JAQWDO010000021.1 GCA_028705415.1 Dehalococcoidales bacterium | reverse complement strand
CATCTTTCTATTAAAACCGAAATACTTCCACCATCCTCGGCAATCCGGCGGCAGAGCATACAACAAGAAAAACTGCAGGTTCCAGCTGGTTTCCGGCTATAATTGTGGGTACTATTTAGCCTGGATTTAATTCCCTTTAGCGCAGCTTTTCGCTTAAATTGTTAATAAATATTACTTATATTGTATTATCGTAATAGTTATGATAATATTTTTCAGGTATGTTTTTTCATTGTGGTTTTTTAAAAATAGCTTTATATTGTGGCAACAAGCGGCACCAAGGAGGTTAACAACTAAGTAATGGGCAGCAATGGCAGTAAAAACATTGATGGTGGAGGGTTGGTAATATTCGAAGATGTCAGCCAGGCAGTTAAAGCCGAAAGAGTATTGAGAAAAAGCGCGTATGAGGTTAAGCTCATAGCTCCACCCCCCAAGCACCGGATGGGTTGTGACCTGGGTATTGCAATCAACCTGGTTGAAAAAATTGGAATCGAAAGGTTGCTCAAAGAAAACGATGTTCACTTTATAAAAATACTCCCCAACCTGGATGGCACCGCCGAACTTGTCTCCGTAGTAAAAACCACCGATTATGGTCAGTGGACCATGATCAAGGCCGGGAATATGAAACTGGCTTTCGAGAAAAAGACCGGTTTAATTGTAAACACTTCAGGAGGAGGATGCCCGGATATCCCCTATCTTCATGCTGAAATGGTCGGCAAAACACTCAAGCAGGCACCAAAACCCTCTGATCTGGGTTATACGTTGTGCGCCCTGATGCTCGATAGAGCTTACGAAGAAGCCTTGACTATCTGGAATGGAGGCAATTAAGGATGCTCATAATCAGCGGAACCATACCACAAAAAGATACGCCTGTAATAGCAGGCAAAGTGCGAAGAGAAGGAGACATGCTGATTGCAGATGGTCAGCCTTTCCCAAGTATCCAGGGAACAGGAGCTATGATCAGCGCCGCCCTTGCCGCTACTGAATACATGGGCGTTGAGCCTCCCTATATAGTTGTTGCCGGAGATATCGGCAAGGGGGACGGAACCAGGTTAATGTATCGTTACCTTAATGAAAACATAGCTTCCCTGAAACCCGGTTTCGTCGCTCTCCATTACTGCCAGCCTTTCATGAACCTGTTGACTCAATTTACAATAGCTGCCGAAAAGATGGATAAACCTCCTTTTTTGATCGCAGATGCGGGTGCAATGTATGCAGCAAAAGCTGCGGGCAAGGCTGGTAGTTTTGGGCTTTTTACACCGGATCCTTCTGAAATTGCCTTCCTGGCAGATCCGAATGCTACCCACCCCGCATATATCGCCGACCACCTCTTTTGTTGTGGAGTTGAAGGCGTACCGCAGCTTATTGAATCTGCTTATGCTCAAAACAGCGCCGCAAAAGTGATGGTGGTAAAAGGTTCCAGGGATTATATTGCTAAAAATGGAGAAGTCGTCGCCACTGTCGAAGAGCCTGATGTTCCCGTACTTGAAACCATAGGCGGCACAGGAGATACCATTACCGGACTTGCAAGCGCCTTCATTTATGCAGGAGTTGAGCCGGTAGAAGCCGGTATACTTGCAGCCAAATGCAACCGTATGGGCGGGAAAATGGCCAGTCCGACTCCCGCAACAAAAGTATCGCAAATCATTGATATATTCCCGGCAGTTTTCAAGCAGTACCTTTGTGAATGGAGCGGTATATGTACAACCCCTGTCAGAAAAGAAAACAAATAAATATTAAGGGTAGAAGTATTTATGGCCTGTGAACATCCGGGTTCCTACGTTGTGCTTATTACATCGAATACTTTAGGCAAAGGTGACAACAATTTCGGATCAGGATTAATGAGATCCTTACTCAGCGCTTCCAAAGTGATTACGATTTGAGAATTTGGTAACCCCCTGAGATAAATACAAAACAAGCTGCTATAGTGAATTTATCCAAACAGGCCAATTATACGTATCCTTCCTTATTTTGAAATAATTTGACTAATAATCTCGTGCACTATTCCGGTTTTTTTATCCCTCAAACCTATTGACAACGAGTCTATCCTAATGTAATCTCATCTTGTCTAGCTTGTCATTCTTGTCTAAGTCATATACTTTACATAATGTTTGTATTTGAAACAGAGTATGGCACAGGGGGTAGGGGATAATGCCCAGCAAGGGAAAAACGCTAAACAATAAACCATCGGTAGAATCACCTCCACCAAAAATTATGACCAAACCACTTCCCAATATTCTTGATGATATGGAGACAAGTATTCAGGCAGCTTTCGAAGCAGCAAGAAGGGCAAAGGAAGCCTCAATGTCTGCCCATCAAGCTGCCGAGAAAGCATCCATGGCATCTGAAAAAGCAGAGGCTACCGCTATCAAAGCCTCCCAGGAAACCTCCGCGGCTACTAAAGCTTTCAAACAGATTGCTGCCGATGAAGCGAAAAAGGCTGAAGATGCCAGCCGGCAGGCCAGTGCGGAAGCTGAAGAAGCTGTCAGAAGGGCAGAAGAAGCAGCTTTGAAAGCCGAGGAAACTGCCCAGGCGGCGAAATATGCTGCTGAAGAAGCAACTGTCAAAGCAGAGGAAGTGGAACTTGCCGCCCGACAATCAGCCACCGAAAGTGCCAGAAGGGCCGATGAGACCGCTGTACGGGCCGAGGAAGCGGCAATTCTTGCAAGAGAAGCAGTTGAAGAAGCTATCAAGTCCGCCGAAGTTGGCGCCAAAAACGCCGCAGAACATGCCAGAATAGCCAGGGAGGCTGCAAAGGAAGCCGGTAAAAGGCTAACCCCTGAGTCTGCAGCTAATGCAGACGAAGCCGGCAGGGAAGCCAAGAAAAGTGCCGCCGCTGTCTTCCGGCTTTCAGAAGAGGTTGCGCGCAAGGGAGAACTGGCAGAACTGGCTGGTGATGAAGCCCTGAGTGCCTCCGAAAAAACTTCAGGTATAATTGCAGAACGCACCGAAGAAGCCGGACAGGCCGCCAGGGACGCTGCCACCCAGGCTGCCGGTGTGGCTGAAAAGACGCAGAAAACAGCCGAAGATGCCGATTCAGCCGGGGATGAGGCAATGGCAGCAGCCATCCGCTCAATCGCCCAGCAGGCAGCCAGTAAAGCTGAAGAATCGGCAAGGACCGCAAACTCGGCACTTTCTGCGTCTATGGCAGAAGCTGACGCCGCTTTACAAAAGGCACAGGAGTCAATTGATAACGCCAAAAAAGCGGCCGACCATGCAGAGAACAGTAAAACTGCGGACGCAATAAGACAGGCTGAAACCGCCAGCCGCCAGGCCAGTGAATCTGCTTCTCTGGCATCAAGACTTGCATCCGAACTCACTCACAAATCCGAAACGGCTCACAGGGCCGGAGAGGAAGCAATTGAAGCCAGCAAACATGTTCCTGCCCCTCTTTCCACTCAAGCACAACAAGCGGGGAGTGAAGCCAAGCAGGCTGCGGTCCAGGCAGCAAAAACTGCAGAAGAATTGCGTAAAAAAGCCGAAGAAGCTGGTTATGCCAGCGACGAGGCTATTCAGGCAGCAATCAGGGCAGCTGGCGAAAAGGCCGCTTTGAAAGCCGAGGAGGCCGCCATGGCTGCCAGAGAAGCAATTGAAGCAGCGCATAAAACAGCCTCCAGAAGCGAGGAAATTGCAAATGAAGCTCGAAAAGCTGCTGAAGAAGCCATGACCAAAGCCGAAGAAGCACTGGTAAAAAAGGTAGTCAAGAAAATCACTCAGTCGGAATGGACACTATACGTTCTGATTGTGATACTCAGCCTTATATTCGGAACAGCCATGCTTACTGTTGCGCTGACTCAGGGATTATAATAATCTCCGTAATCACGCGGTAACATTGTAAAATTCATTTCTTGCCCTGCCGCATCGTTTCTTGATATAATTTTTTATTATCAAAATGGGGAATAATATTGACAAAACTCCTCCTGTTTTTGATTATGGGAGGAGTTTTGCTTGGTAAAGATTATGAACGCTGAAACAAATGACCACAAACTGGAGACCATGCGCCATTCTGCCGCACATGTGATGGCGGAAGCAGTACTTGCCGTTTTCCCGGGTGCCAAACTGGGTATCGGCCCGGCAATCGACAATGGATTTTATTATGATTTCGAGCTTCCGCGTTCACTGACTCCGGAAGATTTGCCGGTTATTACAGAAAAAATGAAGGAGCTTATCAAAAAAGACTCCCCCTTTATCCGTACCGAGATAAGCCGGGATGATGCCCGGAAAATGTTTAAAGACCAGCCCTATAAACTGGAACTGATCGATGAAATTACGGATGAAACGCTGAGCATATATACCAGTGGAAGTTTTACCGATCTTTGCCGGGGGCCGCATGTGGCTTCTACCAGACAGATTAAAGCCTTCAAGCTAACCACTATTGCTGGCGCATACTGGCGCGGCAGTGAAAAAAGACCAATGCTTCAGCGCATATACGGCATTGCTTTCGAAAACAAGAAAGACATGGATGAATATCTAACCTTACTTGAGGAAGCCGCCAAACGCGATCACCGCAGGCTCGGTAAAGATCTGGACCTGTTTGGAATATACGATGAAGGCGGTCCGGGTTTGGTTTGCTGGCATCCCAACGGCGCCATGGTCAGAAGGATAATAGAAGACTTCTGGAAACTGGAGCATGATAAACGCGGTTATTCACTATTGTATACCCCGCATATCGCCAAGCTTGATCTCTGGAAAAAAAGCGGCCACTGGGATTATTACCGGGAAAACCTGTACAGTCCCATGGCAATCGACGAGGATGAATACCTCCTCAAACCAATGAACTGCCTTTACCACATTATGATCTTTAATTCGCGCCGTCGGAGCTATAGAGAACTGCCCTTGCGCTATGCAGAGCTGGGAACGGTTTACCGCTATGAACCTTCAGGTACCCTTCATGGCCTTTCCAGAGTGAGGGGCTTTACCCAGGATGACTCGCATATATTCTGCCGCTACAATCAACTTGAGGATGAAGTAACTGATGTGCTTGAACTGGCAATGTTCATGATAAAAACATTCGGCTTTGACCGCTATCAGGTCAAGCTTTCTACCCGTCCTGATAAATATACCGGATCTGAAGAAATGTGGGAGCATGCTACTTCGACCCTGCAGAGAGCACTGGAGAATAAAAACATCCCCTATGAGGTTGATCCGGGGGAGGGAGTATTTTACGGCCCTAAAATCGATATAAAATTTGAAGATGCCATGAAACGGGCATGGCAGGGACCAACCATACAGGTAGATTTTAACAATCCGCAAAGGTTCGACGTAACTTACACGGGAGAAGACGGCCAGGAACAACCGGTCGCCATGGTACACCGTACAGTTCTGGGAAGCATGGAACGCTTTATGGCCTGCCTGATAGAGCATTATGGCGGAGCCTTCCCGCTTTGGCTGGCACCTGTACAGGTTATGGTTTTGCCCGTGGCTGATCGCCACATCGATTACGCAAAATCAGTTGCGCAAGGATTAAGAGGAAGCCTGATCCGTGTTGAGGTTGATACAAGCTCTTCAACCGTGAATCATAAAATACGCGATGCGCAAATGAAAAAAGTTCCATGTATGTTAATTCTGGGAGACAGGGAACTCCAGGCTGGCAACATTTCCGTGCGCTGGCGTAACGGCACCCAGGAAAATGGTATCACCCTGGAATCACTGCTCACCAGCCTGGTTGACTCAATAAACAGTAAGGTTTTATAATCTCATTCTTGATTAGCTTTGATGACTGTGTTATAGTCAGGTTGCTAATTCATAAACCGGGAGGTAGTAACAAACATAATTAAAGAATTACGCGTTAACGAGAAAATTAGAGGCAGGGAGGTGCGTGTTGTTGGTGAGAAAGGGGAGCAACTGGGTATATTGACTGTTGCCCAGGCGCTTGAAACCGCTAACCGCCATAACCTTGATCTGGTAGAGGTAGCACCAACCGCAGTACCACCCGTATGCCGCTTGATGGATTACGGTAAATTTAAATACGAGCAAACGAAAAAAGAGCGGGAAGCGAAAAAGAACCAGAAACAGTCACTACTGAGGGAAATAAGGCTCAGGCCAAAAATTGGCGAGCATGATTTTGAAGCCAAGGCCAAAGTAGCCCGGAAACTTCTTGAAGACGGAGATAAAGTAAAGGTAACTATAATGTTCAGGGGGCGTGAAAATGCCCACCCTGAGCTTGGCATCAGGTTGATCGGCCGTATGGCAGAACGCTTGTCAGAAGTTGCCTCGGTAGAGAGAGATGCTATAAGAGAAGGTGGAAGATTACACGCAATTCTTTCGCCTCTGCCGAATATAAAACCAAAAGTTAAGGAAGGGATTACAGAGAAAGATGCCGAAATTAAAGACGCACAAAGGAGCTAAAACCCGGTTTCATGTTACCGGTACAGGTAAAATAATGCGCACCAAGGGTATGAAAAGCCACTTGAGACGGAAAAAATCCTACAGGGTAAAGTCCCTGTTTGATGAAATGATTCCAGTCAGCCCCGTTGACAAGAAGAGAATCAAACGGCTCATACCTTATGGAGCTTAATTTTTTAGAGGAGTAGAAGGTTGAGGATCAAAACAGGTGTAACAGCGCATCACCGACATAAGAAAGTATTGGCGCTGACAAAAGGACAAAGGGCCAGCCGTCATTCGTTATACCGCCGGGCACATGAGTCAATGTTGCATTCATTGAGCTATGCCTATGCCCACCGGCGCGAGCGTAAATCAGACATGCGCCGGCTCTGGATAAGCCGCATCAATGCAGCTGTACAATCTCATGGAATCAGCTACAGCCGTTTTATAAACGGGCTGAAAAAGGCCAGCATCGACATCGACAGGAAAATGCTGGCAGACCTGGCAGTCCGCCAGCCAGACGCATTTGCCAAGCTGGTAGAAAGTGCCCAGGCCGCTTAAATTTCGGTTAAGTTGCAACTAAAACTTATGCCCCCTCTTCTGACCAGAAGAGGGGGCATATAAATTACCTGGTTAATACCACACCAGATGGCTTCAAGCTAATTTAGAAGGTTAGTATTCCACAACGCGCGGCAGTTTTTTCGCCTGATCAATCCAGTCTTTTACCATGTCCAGATTAGGAGTGCGCCGGACCAGTTTTTTCTCTGTGTTTACTTCCTCTATTTTTGCTACCAGGTTTTCCGCGTTGCGTTGAGCTAATTCTTTTACGGTATCAACCCCGGCCTCTTCCAGCAGATCACTGAATTCTTCGCCAATGCCCTTGATACGAAACAGGTCTGCCAGATTAACCCACTCAAGAATAAGGGTATCGCTTATGCCGGATTTTTCGGATATTTCTTTTCTGCCCTTGCGGGTTGCCCCGACCTCCAGCAGTTTTTCAACCGTCCGGATTTCTATATTCTTCAGTTTTTCTGCATATACTGGCCCGATTCCTTCTATGTCGCTGATTTTAGCCATTGTTTTTATTCCTCCTTTTTGTTTTTCTTAAATGTACTCCGGCAACACTTGCAAAGTCAATAGTAATCAAGACTATTAATAAAAAGAACTTTTCATGGGCTGGAGGTTTGACAGCCGTATTATGTGATAAAATACATAAGCGAAACTGCGCATGGCGCTTGTGAAAGAGTTAAGAACACTACACCGATTATTATGAATAAAACAAGGTTGCTAAAAAGGCTGTCATGGCTAAGTATTGTTCTTGTTTTGATAGCTGCTATCATCATGCCGGGCGCCTGCGGAGGTTACAGTCCTCATGGCACTGATACGATATCCCTTGACTCCCTCCCCCAAGAAGCTGTACAGACTCTTCAGTTGATAAAGGCCGGCGGACCTTTCCCTTTCGATCAGGATGGCACTACTTTTCACAACTTCGAAGGATTACTGCCGGATAAACCGGATGGATACTACCGGGAATATACCGTCATCACGCCCGGTTCATCTAACCGGGGAGCGCGGCGAATTGTCTCTGGCGAAAACGGGGAGTATTATTACACAGAGGATCATTACGCCAGTTTTAAATTGATAAGGGAGCAATAATTGGGAAGCAACTGGAACAATTTGTTAAGCTCGTACCGCAATAACGGTCTTTATTTCCTTAAAAACCCTGAGGGAACAAAAAATGAATTTGAAAAGGTGGCACAGCAACACGGGTTGAAACCATTTGTAATCAATATGCAAAATGTAACCCGCAAGCAAACCTTTCTCAGAAAAATGGCGGCGGCACTTAATTTTCCGGATTGTTTTGGAAATAACTGGGACGCTTTGTTCGACAGCCTGACCGATCTCTCCTGGCTGGAGGCTGGTGAATATTTAATACTAATTAATAATTTACACATGCTGGCCACCAGGTCCCCTGAAAATTTCAAGTTTATAACACAGGTTTTCAAAGCTGCAGCCGATTACTGGCGTTCCCGCAAAACACCATTTTATATCGTTATAAGTGAAAAGCACCCTGTTTCCGGCAGCTTATCACATGAAGGCTCTCCTTTATGAGAAAGGGGATATCGACTTATTCTCCACACTCCTATTCCGGCAAACCCAGGGTAAACCTTAATTTAATCAAGCGCGTTTTAGCCTATGCACGGCCTTATAAGTGGTGGCTTCTGGCAATCCTTGCCGTAACTTTTTCCGTTGCCGGATTAGCGCTTTTAACACCGCTGATTCTGCGCGATCTTATTGATAAAACCTTGCCAGATCGGGATATTCAGCGGCTGACATGGCTGGCAATTGCCCTGATTGCTATACCATTGCTCACCAGTGGCCTGGAAGTAGTTCACAAACAGATAAACGCACGAGTGGGTGAAGGAATAGTATTTGATTTAAGATCGGCGCTTTTTTCCCACTTGCAGAGCATGTCCTTGAGTTTTTTTACCCGCACCAAATCCGGCGAAATAATGAGCAGGATCAACAACGATGTAACCGGGGCACAAAGCGCCATAACCAAAGTCTACGTAAGCATAATTACCAGTTTTATTCAGACAGTAGCAATACTTGGTGTTATGTTCACGCTTGAATGGCGGCTTACCCTGGTAAGCATTGCGGTCGTGCCTTTGTTTCTGCTGGCAGCCAGAAAACTGGGCAACCGGCTACGTGAAGTTGCGCGCGAGCAACTTGATATTGTTGCCAAAATGAACGCCATGGTAGGCGAGCTGCTCAATGTCAGCGGAGCATTACTGGTAAAACTCTTTGGCAGAACCCTGGAGGAGAACAAGCGCTTCCAGGAACGCGCAGCCGGAGTACGGGATATTGGCATTAAACGTGCGGTTACAGGAACACTCTTCTTTGCCAGCATCGGCTTACTTAGTTCTATAGGATTTGCCCTGGTATATGGAATTGGCGGTTACCTGGTCATAGGTGGTTCTCTGACCATTGGCACAATTGTCGCGCTGGGGGCATATCTGGGCAAGCTTTACGGTTCTTTGCAAAGCCTTACCAACGCACCGGTAGATTTTGCCACCTCTATAGTAAGTTTCGAACGTGTTTTTGAGGTTCTTGATTTGCCTTTGGAAATTAAAGAAAAGTCAAACGCATTAGTTTTACATAATATTCAAGGATACCTGGAATTCGATAATGTCGGTTTCTCATATCCCGGGGATGAAATGAGGCCACTCAGCGAGGTCCACCGCTTTGGCCAGACGCAGGAAGTCAGAGCAGTACTGTCGGATGAAATAACCGCTCTCCCTCCCCAACCCGAACAAATACCCGAGCCTGAGCAGAAAAAGGTTCTTACGCAAGCTCGTGAATATGCACTTGAAAACGTTTCTTTCCGGGCAGAACCAGGTCAGCTGGTGGCGCTGGTAGGGCCAAGCGGAGCCGGTAAAACCACTCTGACTTACCTCATTCCACGGCTTTACGACCCGGCAAAGGGGCGGATCCTTATTGATGGAGCAGATATCAAAGATGTAACTCTTGCCTCCCTGGCAGGGCAAATCGGCATGGTTACCCAGGAAACCTATCTTTTTCATGACAGCATATTAACCAATTTACTCTATGCGCGTCCGAATGCCCCGAGTAGTGAAATTGAAGCTGCTGCCAGAGCAGCTAATATCCATGAATTTATCATGGGGCTTCCGGAGCGGTATGAAACCATAGTTGGAGAACGTGGCTACCGGCTAAGCGGCGGAGAGAAACAAAGAATGGCACTGGCCAGGGTTATTTTGAAAGACCCACGTATACTGGTACTCGATGAAGCTACCAGTTCACTGGATAGCGAATCGGAAGCTCTTATCCAGGACGCCCTCGGAAGGGTAATGGCAGACCGGACCAGCATTGTGATTGCTCACCGCCTGAGCACAATTTTGTCTGCCGATCTGATTCTGGTAATGAACCGCGGGCAAATTGTTGAAAGAGGCACACATTCTGAACTATTATCGAATAAAGGCATATATGCAAGCCTTTACGAAACTCAGTTCCGCCAGTCCAGCCAATAGACCCTCCAGCGTTTGCTCTACCAGGCTGGCTCCAGGACTCCATCTCCGCTCTTCCAGTAAGGAAACCATCCAAGTGCAATAAACTGAAGACTGATATCCTTTTTCGCCGGGCGCACTGCGATCTTTTCCATCACCTCGGTAGAGGGATCTATCTTCTCCGCCAACGCTTCCATGTCTGTTTTAAAATCCGCTTCCAACTGTTCAAGCTTTTGACGGTTTGCTTCCACCGTCTCTTTAGCCCTTTCGATGTCTTTGGTTTCCTTCATGGTACGGCTCATTCCGCCCATGGTAGTTTTGGCTTTGCTTATAGTGCCGGTGCTGAGAACTTTACGGCCCAGGAAAGCACCGAGAATGGTTGTACCGAAATTTAGCGCAGTCTGTACCTTTTGTTGTTTTGCCTGCTCTTTTTCACGGTCAACCACTGCCTCAGCTTTCCGAATTTTCTCCTGTAAAGAAGCGTGTTTGGTTTCGTATTTACGCCTCAATTTTTCAGTCATCTCGTCACGCTGTTCCCGAGCTTTCTGTTGCAACCTGATTCTGAATTCACGCTCGCTTTCATCCAGTGAAGAGTACTCTTTGAGGCTGGGGCTTCTAAAAACTTCCAGTTGCTCTTTCCTGTATAACCAGCCGGTAAAATCCTTGGCCCAATAATTAAAACTGGTTTCTTTCATGGCTATTGCCGGGACTTCTCCAAACTGAGAATTTCTGGCAGGTGTGTTTTCCAGATCATTGATATCCAGACCCACCTCTTCCGCCGTTTCCCAATCAACCGGAACCGGAGCGTCGCTCACCTGCGCCCGGTAGAACACGTCTTTTACAAAATTCACCCCGGCTTTTACACTTGAGAAATGTACCTTTCCAGAACCAATAACCTCAGGCCGATAGTACAGGCTTGCCCCTCCGGGTTGACTGCCACGGGCTGGCACAAAATATTGAGCTATCCTGGGCGGCAGAACCGGGCGGTTATGCTGAATCGCCACCGGCTCCGGCGCTAATTGATTAGTTTTCACGTGCGCCGCTTGCTTGTGCAAGTTATCAGGTAATGCATTGCCAGATGGCGAAGCTGCATTCTGTGCTTCTTTTATTGGGTCCATCAGTTGTTTGATCTGTGTGCGGGTAAGGGGGCCACGCAGATAAGACATCGCCCAGCGAGTCTGGAAAATAACCGGTGAGTCCTCATGAACATTGTTTAAAAGAAATATTCGACTGCTCAAACCTGCCAGAGTCTGTTCCATACTGCCCCGATCCC
>JAQWDO010000149.1 GCA_028705415.1 Dehalococcoidales bacterium | reverse complement strand
TATAAAAACCGGGGCACCTCTTAAAAAACCTCAACAATTTAACGCACTGCTTTGGAATATTATCGGTTCTCAGGGATGGCTGGAATTTAACTTGAAGTTAACGGTAATAAACCATTGATTGCTATTGACATTCATATAATAGTAATTTAGCATTGTGTTGTACCGCAATCACCCGCTTGCCCCACCGATCACTGGAGGGTAGAAGATGGGTAATACAAATAAAGCAACCTTGAATTCAATGCCGGAAGACGGCAGTTTGAGTCTTTGCCCGGGTCTGCCAAACGAAGGCAAGAATATTCAAGCTGTAAAACCCGGAGACCATGTTTGCCTGTTATTTGAAACTCCCCTTGAATGGATAACAACAGTAAAGTCGTTTGTTATCGAAGGGTTGGAACAAAATCAGAAATGCATGTACGTTGCAGATTCCCGGGAGAGAAAACAAATCCTGGATTACATTGACCTGGATGGACATGATATAAAAAATTACATGGCAAGCAATCAATTCGTGGTGTTGGACCAAGGTGATTTTTATACGCAGCAAGGATGCTTCGATCCTGAGCGTGTTATAAGCATGATAGCTGGTGAAACCAAAAAAGCATTAAAGCAAGGGTATTCAGCACTCAGGACAACAGGTGAAATGAGCTGGGTGCTGGGAAACGTTGAAGGGGTTGAAAACCTCTGCAGGTATGAATCTAAATTAAACCAGCTGTTGCAGAAACACCCCTGTATAGCACTCTGCCAGTATGATCTTAACCTTTTTGATGCCGGTTTGATACAAGAAATTCTAAAAACTCACCCAAAAGTAATTCACAAAAAGAAAATCCACCATAATTACTTTTATATGCCGCCAGATGAATATCTTGATGATGCAAGATCTGCCTGTGAAACAAGGCACTGGTTAGAAAATCTTAAAGTCATGACGGAAAAACAGCTGCAAGTTCGGGCAAGTGAAGAAATTTACCGGACTTTGTTCGAAACCACCGGAATGCCTTTGTGCATGGTGGATGACAAGGGTGTAATACTGCTGGTCAACAACTACTTTGAGAGAGTTTTGGGTTATAGCAAAAAGGAAATCGAAGGTAGAATGCACTTCACACGAGTGGTTCACCCGGAAGAAGTTGACAGATTGCAGGGTTACTTCAATTTAAGGGTTGTTTCACCCGGTGATGTACCTGATGAATACGAAACCAGGGTTATTGATAAAACAGGCAATATCCGGGAGGCAATATTTAATGTACGAATGATTCCGGGCTCCGGGAACCGCGTTGTCTCTGCGCTGGATATAACCGAACTCAAGGATAATGAACGCGAAATAAAAAGAGCGCACACCAGGTACAAGACTCTGTTCGAAAATGCCCCGGTGGCAATTTGCGAAAGGGATTTCTCGAAAGTTAAAAAGATTTTTGACAGCCTCAGGAAAGAGGGTATCAGCGATTTTAAGCGCTACTTTGAAGATCACCCCGAAATGGTGAACAAATGCATTGCCAGCAGCAGGCTTATCGAATTTAACCGGGCAATGGCGGAAATCCACGGAACAAGCCAGGGCGATCTTATAAATTCGTTTGTTAAGGATTCAACCCTGAACAAGAAAGAGTTTTGGCATTTGTTCTTTGATGTTTTTACCCGGCTGGCGGAAGGTGAAACCCGGTTTGTCAGAGAGTACAAAATCCGAACTGCCAAGGGAAGGCAGAAAACCGTAGCGATGGTAATGGCGGTAGCTCAGGAATTTGAAAATGATATGTCAGAAGTATATTTCTGCTTCCATGATATTACCGCGCTCAAAGAATCAGAGGCACGCTACCGGGCGCTGGTTGACCTGAGCGGAGAAATTGGCGAGAGCATAATAATGCTGACCGATTTTAATGATCAGGAAGCAGTAATAACTTTCACCAGTACTCAATTTGCCCGTCTAACCGGATACAAAAAACATGAGCTGTTGGGCAAACCTTTTATTGACCTGATATTTCCGGAGGATAAGGAAGCAGCTCTCTCCCGCCATCGCAGAAAGATAAAAGGCGAATCAATGCCGGGATTGTTTGAAGTTAGACTGCTTGGTAAAAAGGGCAAAATAGTTCCCGCCGAACTTACCAGTGCCGTCACCGACTACCAGGGAAAATCTGTCAATGTTGTATATTTGAGAGACGTTACCGAAAGAAAGAAAAGAGAACAAACCCTGATCGTTTCCGAACAGCGTTTCAAAGCTCTTTCGAACAAAATAATCCAGCATCAGGAAGCAGAAAGAGTCAAGCTTTCGCGTGAACTGCATGACCAGTTCGGGCAAACACTGGTTTCTCTTAGGCTGGAATTATTAAACCTGCAAAAACAATATCATGAATTAAGCGGATGCTCGAGAATAAACCAGATGCTTGGCTGTGTGGATTCACTGGTAGAAATGACCCGAACCCTTGCTTCTGAGCTCAGGCCTGGAATGCTGGAAAAATTGGGCCTTGTAAGCACGCTGCAATGGTATGCAGAGCAGTTTGAACAGCAAACCGGAATTTCGTGCAAGGTTTTCATTAAGGCGCCGTCTTTACAGGATATTGAAATTCAGCCGGATACCGCAATTGTGGCTTACAGGATAATACAGGAAGCCCTGGCTAACGTTTGCAAGCATTCTCAGGCAACCAGGGTCAATATTGTTCTGAATGTTAAAAACCGAAACCTGGTGGTTGCTGTAGAAGATAACGGTATTGGAGCTAAGCTAAACAAACAGGAAGGGCAAATGCACCTCGGGATAATGGGTATGCAGGAGAGAGCATCAATTGTTGGTGGTGAGCTGAAAATACAAACACATGTAAAAAGAGGATTTAAATTGAGTGCGTACTTGCCTTTGGAAA
>JAQWDO010000020.1 GCA_028705415.1 Dehalococcoidales bacterium | reverse complement strand
AAAACAGGGAAGAACAGGAAGAAAAGGAAGCCAATTATTACAGAAGGGAGCTAAGGTATGGCTCTTTCAGCCGTTCAATCAGTTTACCTGCCGCTGTAAATGCTGATAAAGCTGAGGCAGTATTTGAGAACGGAGTACTTACCCTGACGCTTCCCAAGGCTGAAGAAGCCAAGCCAAAGCGGATCAAAGTAAAGAGCTCAAAGTTGATCGAAGGTGAAAAGAAATAGCCTGGAAATATTTTCCGGCAGTATACGTAGCTATTGTTAGCCGGCGGCTTTTAAGCCGCCGGCTAACTCTAACTCAAGCAAACGCTTTTCGTGACCTGGCATAATTCGGTTGAGCTGCGCTTTTCCCAATTTGCCAGCTATCGGGTTAACCTGCTAAAGTCTAGTAATTCCTTTATATTGAGAGACGAATGAATTATACACGCAGTACCAATTTTCGCAATTTAAATCCAATAATCATAATAATGGCAATCAACGTAATAATATTCTTTGCCGTGAGACTGTTTCCAGGCCTGATAGATCATTTGGGTTTATGGAGCAGGCCGTTTTTCATCGAAAGGCCATGGGGTTTAATTACCAGTGTTTTTACCCATTATGATCTGTTCCATCTTTTTGCCAATATGTTTACCCTTTATTTCTTTGGCAATTACGTATTGAGGCTTGTCGGGGTAAAGAAATTCACCCTTTTATATCTAGCCGGGGGAATCCTGGGTGGTGCATTTTTCGTTTTGCTTACTCCCTATTCACTGGCAATAGGAGCTTCAGGGGCTGTATTTGCCCTGGGTGGAGCACTTGCTATACTGGTTCCCAATACGAAGGTTATTATTTTTCCCATCCCGGTACCCATGCCTCTGTGGGTTGCCGTTATCGGCGGTTTTGTAATCCTCTCATTCATCTCAGGCGTTGCCTGGCAGGCACACCTGGGAGGACTGCTGACAGGGCTGGCTGCAGGCTTGATTTTCAAGCGGGATCGACGCTATTACTTTTGAGACGCCTCTTCGAGTTGTTCCCGGAGAAGCTCAATATCCCGGCGCATTTTTGCCTGCTTTCTTGCTATGATGAAGGTGTATGCCAGAAGGGCAGCCCAGATTAGAATAAAGGCGGCGAGCAGATAACCTGCGTTTTCCATTATGCGTTCCTCCGTGCCATCGTTTCTTTAATTTGGCTTAACATGCGTTCGTCATTTTTCATCATACTTCTTTCTGAGAGAAGGTAGAAATAAAGGAAGTTAAAAGCAACAAGACATACCAGCAGTGTTGCCAGCATGGGGGGTTCCAGGCCACCGGAAAAAATGGTCAGCGGCGGGTGTTGAGTGCGCCAGAGTGTGACAGAGAGAAATACCAGGGGCACGTTCAAGAAACCGATAATCCCTACAACTGCACCGAATCGTGCCTTTCTTTCTTCACCGGAAACATAACCCCTGACGATAAAATAGGCAACATATATGAACCACAGAACCAGTGAGGTGGTCAGCCTCGGTTCCCATATCCACCATACCCCCCAGGCAGGTTTTGCCCAGATGGAGCCGGTGATCAGCATAAGACTTATAAAAACAAGGCCGATTTCTGCAGATGCGCTGGCTATGTTATCCCATTTTGTGCTCCTTTTTGCCAGGTATATTATGGAGCCTGTAAAGACCACGAAAAATGCCAGGAAAGCAATCCATGCCAACGGTACATGATAGTAGAAAATCCTCTGTACGATTCCCATGTCTATTTCTGTCGGCACGAAAACCAGCACCATGTAGAACGAAAGCAGGATCAGTACAGAAGAAAGGGCAAATAAAATTTTACGTTTCATAAATCCCTCCGGGCAAAAATACCAGTTACTCCTCAATTATAAAGCTGAATATAAGATAGCTTGCAACTATAAAAATCACATCAAAAGCCCCGATCACTCCCAGCCATTGGGCAATAGCGCCAAAGCTTTGCCCGTCCAATACCTGGGCTGAAGCGTTTACTGCCGCGATTATAACCGGGGTAATTACGGGAAAGAACAGAATCGGTAATACCAGCTCTCTTGCCCGTGTATTGACTGCCATGGCGGCAAAAAGAGTACCAACCGAGGCAAAACCCAAAGTAGCAAGAATGGTTATCAGAAGCAGCTCCAAATTAAAAAAGCTGATGTTAAACAACAGACTGAATATCGGAATAACGATAAGCTGAATAAGGATAATAAAAAACACATTTCCGAAAAATTTTCCCAGATATACAGCTTCCCGGCTCAAAGGGGCTACCATCAGGCCTTCAATGCAATCTTCCTCTTTTTCCAGAATAAATGAACGATTAAGGCTGAGTATTCCCGTAAAAGCAAATGTAACCCAAAGAATTCCGGGAGCTACCAGCCCTGCCGCCTGCTCACTGGAGCCGAAGGCAAAGTTAAAAATGATGATAACCAGTACGGCAAAAATCACCACCGAAGACAGAACTTCTCTGGTGCGGATCTCGGTTAAAACATCCTTGGATGCAATAGTGAAAGCGTCTCTCAGCTCTTTCATGCAGCCTCCAGGCTGGCAGAGTATGCATCCTGCAGCTCTGTCAGGGAGCATTTGCCATCCGGTGCAAAAAACACTCTCCCGCGTGACAGAATCATAACCCGGTCTGCTGCTGCAAACCCTTTTTCAAGGTTGTGATGGGTAAAAACAACAGTACGCTTTTTTTCATTAAGCAATTGCCAAAGGCTTTCGGATGCCCTGTTATCCAGCCCGGATTCCGGTTCATCCATCAGCACTATTCCCGGTTGATGGAGTAAAGCCCGTGCGATGGACAGCTTCTGTTGCATTCCCCTCGAATAGGTACCGACCTTATCATACATACGAGCTTTTAAACCCAGGCTGGAGAGAAGTTGCTTAATGCGGTTTTCACGATCATGGACCCCATACAGTTTCGCATAAAAAACCAGGTTGTCATAAGCGGTGAGGCTGGAGTAAAGAAAGCTGCGGTGGCTGACAACCCCCAGGTTTGCGCGAACTGTCCCTGAATCCTTGTGTATGTCTTGTCCGCCATACTCCACGCTTCCGCTGGAAGGTTTCATCACGGTCGACATGATCTTTAAGAGAGTCGTTTTCCCGGCTCCGTTATGGCCGAACAAAGCCATGGTTTCGCCGGGTTGTATCGACAGGGAAACATTATGAATGGCTTCGAAGCTGCCGAAGTTCCGGCAGAGGTTTTTTACCTCGATGGAATTTATCATAATTTGAACAGATAGCCCTGGAAATGAGTAGATTTGTTATTCTTCACTGCTTGAAGCCGGCTCTTTTTTCCCTTTTGGCCAATAGCAGATTAAACCTCCGGCCAGAAGGAGGAAGCCCCCAACCCAAATCCAGCTTACAAGCGGAATCACTTTTGCCATAAAACCTGCCCAGTAGCCCTGGTTAAGGTCATTTTCATCTATTGGTTCCCATCCGGTCAGGCTGATGTAAAGATCTTCAACCAGCGAATAACGGATAGCCACCTTGCTCATAGCCCCTTCGTAACTCCGGTGGAATAATTTTAAGGGTTCCATAGTGCCGATCAGCCTGCCGTTCTTGTTCACAGTTACCTCCGCCCAGACTTCCATACGGCTGCCATCCCCGGACCCCATAAGGGACTCATAGGTTATTTCATAGCCTTCCACGGTCATTGTGTCGCCCGGGGCTAACACTGCTGTGGCTTCAGTATCGTAAGTTGTGGAACCTATTACTCCGACTGCCATGATGGCTATCGAAATATGTACCAGATAACCACCATACCGGGCACGGTTTGTCCGGATAAGGTTGAATGCTGATCGAAAAAAGTTTTCCGAGAGTGCCCGCCGGCGGGAGAGGCAATCTCCAGTCCACACGATTATTGAGGAAAAGACTGCAAATAAGGCAACAAAACCTGGAATGAGGGCATACCATTCTCTGAAGCCGGCAACAATGATGGCGGCGGTTGCAACCAGGCTTAACAGGGCAGAGACAATATAGGTAAACTTGATTTTACGTGCTTGCGGGCGCCGCCACCCTATTGCCACACATAAACCAATGAGCAGAATTACACCAACAAAAATAGGCAAAACTGCCCTGTTGAAGAATGTAGCGTCCATAGTAGGTGACCCGGGCAGCAATGGTGAGAGTGTGCCGGCAAGAATTACGACAGCTGCGCCAACAAAAAGCACATTGGATAGCAGGAAAGTAGCTTCGCGCGAAACCAGGTTGGCAATAGCCATGTCGGTTTTTAAGCCCTTGCGTCTCCAGATGATGAGCCCTGCTGAAGTAATGATAGTAATGATAAGCAGTGCCAGAAAAAAGCCGTCCATGGCAGAAGGAAGGAAGGTGTGTTTGGACTGGAGTACTCCGCTGCGGGTAAGGAAAGCGCCAAGGATGATGGCAATAAAAACAGCGGCAGCCAAACTGAAGTTCCAGAACTTGAAACCTCCCCTGCGTTTTTGTACTACCATTGAATGCAAGAAAGCTGTAGAGAGCAACCATGGTATAAGGCCGGCATTTTCAATCGGATCCCAGGTCCAGTACCCACCCCATGAAAGCTCTGCATAAGCCCACCATGCACCCAGAATATTTCCGACTCCCAGCAGGAGCCATGCCATAACTGCCCAGCGTCTGGACTGGCTTATCCAGGTGTTATCCAGTTTGTTATTAAGCAAAGCTGAAACAGCGAATCCGAAAGGAACAGTAAAAATTGCCCAGCCGGCTATCAGGGTAGGCGGGTGGAACAGCATGCCGGGGTTTTCCAGCAAAGGATTCATGCCTACTCCCTCTGAGGGGACAACCGGGAAAATGCTGGCATCCAGGCGGGCAAAGGGGTTGGCGAAAAAGAGCACCAGGATAATAAAAAAGATCTGCACAAATACCAGGACTGCCAGAGTGTAGGGTGTCAGTTCACGCTTTCCCGGACGCTGGCGGAGAACCAGAATAAATCCGCAAATACTAAGCATCCATGCCCAAAATAAAAGTGAACCTGCGTTGCCCGCCCATAATCCGCTGAAAAGATAAAGGGGGGACATGTCGGTGCTGGTGTACTGGTATACGTATTTAAACTCAAATTGATGGGTAAGAAGTGCTGCTTCCAGGATTATTACAGCTACGGTTACCAGAATAAAAACACCTATAGCGGATTTACGGGCGTTTCGGTTGAGCCAGGAAGCCTTTTCCTTTCCTCCGTATACAAAACCGACCAGGGCAAAAATTGCTCCAACCAGAGCAAGGACCAGCGAAATATATCCTAATTCTGCCATTACTCCTGCCTGTCTGTTATTTAGGCCGATTCATATTTGGAAGCACAGGCGGTAATAATTTTAGAGGCGGTAAAACTTCCGTCATCGGCAAAGCGGCCTTCAACCACCACATGACGCCCAGCTTCAAAATTGTTTGGAATGACGCCGGTATACTTGACATAGATGCTGGCGGTTCCTGGTTGGGCTGCCTCATCGGCGATATGAAGCAAGCTGAAAAAGAGGTTCTGCCCGGCGCCGCTGGTTTCAAACCCTTCGGCGACTTCGCCCTGGATTCTCACCTGGCTCTGGCCCACTGAATCTCTTTGTTCGAGAGCCTCAGCAACAGTGAAATAATAACTGTTCCCGCCCTGGAAACCCATATAGGCCAAAAAAATAATCGCCAAGCCAATAATAATTCCGCCTATAAGAAACTTTTTACTCTTCAAAGCTATATACCTTCAACGTGATTATAACATAGAACGATAGGCCGTGCTAATTATTTTCAGGGGTAACAACAGAAAAAAAGAAAGGGGCCTTAAGGCCCCTTTCTTTAAATAATATGTGAAACTACGATCTAGGGAAGGGTGTGGCAGCCATCTACCAGACAACCTGTAGTAAGACCCTCATGATCGGCAGGGTACGGGAATGGTGCAGGATGGCAGAATGCGCACATGCTGTCATTAGCCTGGCCGGCATGATTTGCAGCAGAAAGCTGCGGAGCTTCTCCGCCCGGCTCAGTAGTCGGTTCAGTCGTCGGTTCAGTGGTTGGCTGAGTAGTAGGTTCAGTCGTAGGCTGAGTAGTAGGCTGAGTAGTCGGTTCAGTCGTAGGTTCAGTGGTTGGCTGAGTAGTAGGTTGAGTAGTAGGTTGAGCCGGCTCAGACGGATGACAAGCAGGCGTTGCGCACATATTCAGAGGATATGTTTCGTGCGCTGCTCCTAAAACATCTCCGCCAGCAGGAACATTGCCTCCGGTGTGGCAGACAAAACAGTTCTCGAACCGGATATCGGTGGCGTGAGGGATATGCTTCACCCCATCCAGGCTGGAAGATTCGTAACCACATGCGGAAAGAGCTAGGGAAAGGAGAAGGACGAGTGCGAAAAGTATCCCTAAAGACAACTTTTTGTTCTTCACTTATCTGTCCTCCTTGTATCCAAACAGTCTGTAACCTCGTGGTTTGCCATCTTTAATTTCCTTATACCATACTGGATGATGGTGTTCCACGAAATCCTCGGGAACCGATCCGGTAATCCAGGAGGCCAGATTTGGCCAGTGGCTTTTCAGCACAACTACCAGAATCAGGTGTATCGCAAGCATGGCCATGAAGAGCAAGGTAGCGATATCATGGATGATAGTCATCCAGCCCCAAACATTGGCAGAAATATCCCACACGTGAGCCGCGAGTTTAAAAGCCCCGGTGATCAGTATAAGAGCACCAATGGCTCCCATTCCCAATGCAGCTACCTTCTGACTGGAGGCGTACTTGGTTTCTGCATGCCACTTGCGGCGCAGAAAATACTTGCCCAGCATGCCGTGGAAAAGATCCTTGGCATTGGGAATCAGCCGGTCCCAATCACGCATGGCAATATAGTCCATCGCGAAGAAAAATCCGGCAAATAGCAACAGGGCTACTCCTGTAAAATGCAGGTTGAGGGGCAGGGCAGTTCCTGCAATATTTTCCATGAAGGGGGAAATCCAGAGGAAGCCCATATAGATACCGGTACCCAGACATGTAAATATGCCAATAGAAGTTCCCCAGTGGGAAAGAAAACCGCGGGCACCATGGCGTTCCACCTTGTTGCCTTTGACTTGCTCTCTGGGGCGGGTCAAGCCGCTGTAGATACCGAGCACCGCACCAAGGGCTGTTGCTACCAGCAGGAGCCACCAGGCTTTGTCAAAGAAAATGACATCCAGGCGGCCTGAGAGGTACCAGCCGAGAGGCACGGTGGCCAAGAAGAGCACGGATAAAACGAGAGCCTTCTTCGCCATAAAAACCTCCTAAAAAAATTAAATTAAATGGGCAAAGCCCGTTTTCCTAGATCAGGCTAGCAAACAATATAGCTTTATTTCGGTAGCTTTGTCAACAGTCTGGAAAGGCCGGAATACGAGTAATCTGCAGCCGGGTCTGCTTTTAGTGATGATAAATTTCAATTATACAGAACTAATTTGGCAATTTAAGAGAATAATTGCCTGGAGGAAGCGGGCTGACGTAAAATACCTGCAGTAGCTTATGGGAGAAGGGAGTTTTTCCTCCCATGTTTACACTATTTTATATAATCCCATTTGGTAGTTAACATACACAATGCCGGTTTATAACCCATATACAATAATAATATTAATTGTTGGCGTTCTTCTTGGGATGGGCTGCCTTGCCGGGGCTTTCCATTTTTTCCGTCACAGGCGTTTGATTGGTGACCTTCCGACATCAAAAGTGCAGGGTGTATTTATCGGCCTTACGGAATTATCCGGTTCTGCCGAAAGCGAAGAGCCGCTCAACAGTTATCTGGCTGGCAGAAAGTGTGTGTATTATACATTCAAGGTCGAGGAAGAGTGGCGGCGCATGGTAACCGAATCTTATACTGATTCCCGGGGACGCCATCAAACCCGTACCCGTACTGAATCTGGCTGGAAAACAGTGGCCGGCGATACATTACTGCCTCCCTTTTACCTCAAAGACGACACCGGTATTATTCGCATTCTGCCTGAAGGGGCAGATATCCATGCCGAAAGGGTGCTCAATATTACCTGTTCACGGAACGAAGACCTTTATTACACAAAAGGCCCTGTTTCACGCATTCCCAATTCTACCCACCGGCGGCGGTTTACCGAAGAGGTAATTCCTCTTCACGCCCGGTTGTATATAGTTGGCCAGGCGCGGGAAAGGCAGGATTTGGTTGCGGCCGAGATAGCAGCAAGCAAGAAAGCTCCTCTTTATTTGATATCCACGCGTAACGAAGCCCATCACAGCCGCAGGTTCGCAAGGTGGTTCTGGTTCTGGCTGGTTTTGGGCATGATCATTTGTACCGGCAGCGCAGCCATATATTACGCCGTCGGGAAAGTGCCCTCTTCTCTGGCAGCCGGGTTGTTACCGGCAGCTGGTTTGTATTCGGCCGCCCTGGTTATTTGCTGGACATGGAATGTTTTCAACAGCCTGGTACGTTTGCGCCAGCGCGTGCGCAAGGCAAGTTCGCAGATAGAAGTTGAGCTGAAGCGGCGCTACGATCTTATACCGCGCCTGGTACAGGTGGTGGAAGCCTACCGGTGTTATGAAGCCGGTGTTCAGGAAGCTGTTGCTGAACTCAGGAATCAAGCCGGGATAATTCCGAATACCGGCCATGATATAAAGGGGCTGGCTTCGGTTATAACGGGTGTTGTGGAAAGTTATCCATCCCTTAAGGCAGACGAACAGTTTTTAAATCTGCAACATCTGCTTACAGAGACGGAACAGCGCCTGGCACTGGCTCGCGATTATTATAATCAGGTATGCACGTTCTACAACACCCGCCTCGAAATTGTCCCCGATCGTTTTCTGGCTTTGATTACCGGTTTCAAGCCATTTGTTCTGCTTTCGTCATCCGGTTTGGAGAGAGCCAGCGTTGAGGTTGATCTGGCAGACTGAAATGCCTGTTTTTTGGTAAAAGTGCCAGAGAAGGTTATTTTATATATAATAAACTGTTAACCAGGTATGGCAGTAATACTAAAATAGATGGAGAAGAGATTGAAAAATATCAGAATAATTCCGTGTCTGGACATAAAAGATGGCCGGGTTGTAAAAGGAGTAAATTTTGTCAACCTTAAAGACGCCCGTGACCCTGTTGAAGCCGCACAGGCCTATTGCCGCGAGGGTGCCGATGAGCTGGTTTTTTTAGATATATTTGCTACCATGGAGAACCGCAAGACCCGTATGGAATGGGTTAAAAAAGTACGCAGTGTTGTTGATGTTCCCTTTGCGGTAGGGGGTGGCATTGCTTCCATCGAAGATATGGAAGCCCTGAAGGCTATCGGGGTAGACAAGGTTTCGATCAACACAGCTGCTGTAAAAAACCCCTCTCTGATTGAGGAAGCGGCTCTCCGCTTTGGCTCATCCAGCCTGGTAGTGGCTATAGACGGGCGGAAAAATCTCCCCGGCAGTAACTTGCCAAGGCTGGAAGTTGTGGTAAAGAGCGGTGAAGACGCTGTTGGTATGGATATCGTGGAATGGGCTCGCAAGGTTGAATCCATGGGAGCAGGGGAAATACTTTTAACCAGCAAGGATGCTGACGGAACCAGAGATGGATATGATATTGAAATGACTCGAGCCGTGGCAGAGGCGGTCAATATTCCCGTTACAGCTTCTGGAGGTGCCGGAACACTTGAGCATATGTACGAGGTGGTTGTCCGCGGGAAAGCTTCTGCGGTTCTGGCTGCTTCGGTTTTCCATTTTGGTCAGCTAAGTGTTGGCACGGTAAAGCAGTATTTCAGGGAAAGGGGAATTCCGGTAAACGGTTAGCAATCTGTTTACCAGTTTTTTCTGACTATCCGTGGGTTAGAACTCCCAACCTCGATTATGACAGATCCGCAGCTAGATAAGAAGCAATCCATCAGGCAGGAAATATCTCAGGGAGCAGCAGCCGCCTGGCCGGTTTTTCTTGGGTATATTCCCCTTGGGCTGGCTTGCGGGGTGATAGCGCGAAATATCGGGCTCGAGCCCTGGCAGATTGGCCTGATGTCAGTTTTGCTTTTTGCCGGCAGTGCCCAGTTTATTGCCGTTTCAATGCTTGCTGCGGGAGCCAACCCGGCTTCAATTATCATAACTACCTTTGCAGTTAATCTGAGGCATTTCCTGATGAGTTCTTCCCTTTCTGTGTATCTGGGAAAAGTAAGCAAAAAATTGCTCTCATTGTTTGCCTATGGGGTGACCGATGAAACCTTTGCTGTAAACCTTATAAAATTTCGGGAAGGCAGATGGAATTTCACCAAAGCGCTTGTTGTTAATCATGTTTCCAACTTTTCCTGGGTTGCCAGTACCATTGTTGGGGGATATGCAGGTGAATTCATACCTGAGGGTGCATTTGGTATAGATTATGCGCTTGTTGCTATGTTTATCGGCTTGCTTGTCATGCAGCTAAGAGGCCGCAAATATATTCTGACTGCTTTATGTTCCGGTATTATGGCAGTTTTCTTTTCGATAGTATTGCCTGGCAACCTGTATATTATTGTTTCTTCGATGCTGGCTGCAACCGGCGGGGTAGTAATACTTAAAAAAATAAGACAGGTGGCAAGAAATGAACGGGTTTGAATACCTGCTGCTGCTGTTGGGGATGAGCCTGGTTACTTATATTCCCCGGTTAATTCCACTGGTTGCACTGTCCGGACGCCGTCTGCCGGACTGGCTGATAGAATGGCTGGACCTGATACCGGTGGCGATACTTGCCGCCCTTCTGTTTCCGCTGCTGGTGGTTTCGGATGAGACCGGCAGGCTTGATCTTCTCCGGCCGGAGCTGATTGCGGCGGTGCCGACCGCAATTATTGCTCTAAAGTTAAAATCCCTCAGTGTTACGGTTATTGCCGGCATGCTTCTTTTCTGGGTTACCAGTCTTCTGTTTTAGTCTAATAATCCACTCTGTTTCCCTGTTTTTGTATTGTGTCTGTGATTGTATTGGGATAAAATGTTACAACTTTGATGACGGGCAAGCCATTGTCAGAACAATATATCTGAGGGGTAGAGTGCCGGCGTATAAAATCAACCGCATACAACTTATTGTTATTGTTATAGCAGTGGCAATAACACTATTTGGCGCATTCTGGTATTACCGGTATGAGTCAGCGCGTATCAGCCAGGAAAAATACGAAGACCTCCATGCCTTTGCCTCACTCAAGATAGAACAGATCCTTAACTGGAAATCAGAACGCCTCACCGATGCTGCCAGTCTGGCAGATAATGATCTGTTTACAGACATGCTTGACTCGTGGATCAGGGAGCCGGACCAGCAGGAAAAAAACTACCTCGATCAGTTGCTGCGTCTGGAGATGGAGAGAGGTTATTACAACGTGCTGGTTTATGATGAAAGCGGCAATCTGCTCACGTCTGCCAAGCAGGACCCTGACCCGCTGGATGATGCTGTAGCTGTTTCCTTCTCCCGGGCAGCCTCAGGGGGCAAGCCGGTTCTAAGCGATGCCTATATTTGTCCCAACGGGATTGTTCACCTGGATGCCGTGGCTCCGGTATATGGAAGGGAGGGAGAATTGGTTGCTCTGGTGGTTATGCGTTCGGATGCCCATTCCCTTCTGTTTCCTCTTCTTGACTCGTGGCCGACTCCCAGCGATAGCGCGGAGACGTTGCTGGCGCGCCGGGATGGGGAATATGCGCTTGTCATAAATGAGGCAAGGTATGCAGAAGAGGGCCCTCTTTCCATGCGGAAACCGCTAAGCGATACGTCTAATCCTGCGGTGCAGGCGGTGACAGGGAAAGAGGGCCGTTTTGAAGGCTTTGATTACCGCGGCGTGAAGGTTATGGCAGATCTCAGGCCGGTAGCCGGCACCTCGTGGCTTATGGTAACAAAAATTGACCGCAGTGAATTAATGGGCGAGCTGTATTACCGGGCACGCGCCATAATGATTTTCGTCGCGCTTTTTATTCTGCTGGCAACGGGCATTATTGTCACAATTTTCCGCC
>JAQWDO010000148.1 GCA_028705415.1 Dehalococcoidales bacterium | reverse complement strand
TTTCTGGATGAATTACCTGAATTCGGGGCGTCCAAACTGGAAATGCTCAGGCAGCCCCTGGAAGATCGGCTTGTGACAATCAGCCGGGTAAAAGGCAGCATTTCGTTTCCGGCAATTTTTATGCTCGTAGGAGCAATGAATCCCTGCCCGTGCGGTTACTACAACGATCCCGTAAAAACCTGTTCATGCTCCCCTTCTGCGATCGCCAGGTACCAGCAAAGACTCAGCGGTCCATTTACCGATCGTATTGATATTTTTATAAATGCGCCTCTTGTAGATTATGAAAAGTTAACATCTGACCGGCACGGAGAAAAATCGGAAGGAATAGCAAAAAGAGTGGCGGCGGCAAAAAACAGGCAACTGGACCGTTTCCAGGGCAATTCTGCCAGTTCCAATTCTGATATACGGGCTGAGGATATCCCGAATTTTTGTGCAACTGATGATACAGCTCGCAGTTTGCTAAGAGAAGGCATGAGACAACTGCAATTATCGGCACGAGGATATCACCGCATATTAAAACTTGCCCGTACTATTGCCGATTTGGATGACAGCCTGATAATTAAAGCCCACCACGTTGCGGAGGCTATTCAGTATCGCCCGAGATAAAATCCCTTACCCGGGTTTTTCGTGACTTTTTGCTTTCTGCCCCTTAAATATAAAAAAGGGGAAGGCCATAGAAGACTTCCCCTTTTTATCCTGTATACTCGGCTATTTCAGAGAACCAGCCACAAAAGCAGAGCCAGCACAAAAAGCACCGCGCCAACCGCCAGGCTGATGAAGCCTCCGGCCTTTAAACCACCGGCTTCCATCCTGGGCGGGAACCGTGCAATAAACTTTTTGGCATCCGGCCGCCGGGCAATATCCTCGACATAGCCCTTCTCTTCCCGATAGCCCCAGGCAACCAGTATTATCCCAAAAAGGGTAAATACGGCCCCCAGTATCGCTACTATTGCCGGTGCTTCCATGGATCACCACCTTATAATTGAAAGGCAGGTACCGTTTCAATATAACGCTTACCGGTTACTAAATCAATAACTACTTGATTTCTACGGTTGCGCCAGCAGCTTCCAGCTTCGATTTAGCCGACTGGGCTTCTTCTTTGCTGACAGCTTCCTTGACTGTTTTGGGTGCTGCCTCTACCAGGTCTTTGGATTCTTTCAGCCCAAGACTGGTAATCTCGCGGATAGCACGGATAACATTAATTTTGTTATCGCCAACTGCCTTTAGAACTACGTCAAACTCGGTCTTCTCTTCTTCGGCAGCTGCAGCTTCGCCGGCACCACCAGCTGCAGGAGCTGCAACAGCTACTGGAGCAGCAGCGCTAACCCCAAACTCGGTTTCAAGTGTTTTTACCAGCTCTGCCAGCTCAACCACGGTCATACCCTTGATAATTTCCATTACTTCTGTCTTTTTGTCAGACATTTATGCCTCCTCAAGTTGATTTATTCTTGCCTGTAATACATAAGCCAGACCCCTGATGGGCCCGGCTAGACAGCTGACAAGAGCAGTCAGCGGCCATTGAATTCCACCAACAACCTTCGCCAGCAATACTTCACGTGAAGGTAACATTGCCAGATCTTTTACTTGTTCTGCGCTGAGGACAGATTCTCCCAGAATGCCGCCGACAATTGAAATCGGAATATCAGCATTTTTGGCAAAATCTACCACCAGCTTTGCCGCAACAACAGGATCATCATAACCGAAAGCGGCTGCAACCGGTCCGGTGAAAATGCTCCGGTCGAAACTTTTTCCGGACTCATCAGCGGCAAATCGAGCCAGTGTATTTTTTACGACCCGATAATCGACACCGGCTGCTTTCAGCTTGCGCCTTAGCGAAGTGATATCTGCTGTGGTCATACCAGAGTAATTTGTAAGCACTACTACCTGGCTCTTTTTGAAAGATTCAGCTACTTCCTGAACAACCTTTACTTTTTGCTCGCGTACTTTGGCCTTTTTTGTCATTAGCCCCTCCTTTTCCCTAAATAAAATATCCCCGCGCTTTCCGCAGGGATATCGCCTCGAAAGAGGTTACTCTTCAAGGCTTTCCTGGGCAGGCATTTAAATTAAGCCGTTTATAGCACCTGCTGTCTTGGGAAAGCGTTTTTATTCTTTTATAATTCTAGCTTACTGAAATAGCCATTACCTCTTTAAGATCCATCTTGATTCCAGGGCCCATGGTAGTTGTGATAAAGGCGCTTTTAATGTACTGGCCTTTGGCTGCTGCCGGCTTGGCTTTCAGTACCGCATCGATAACACTGTAAAGGTTTTCCTTAAGCTTATCTGCTTCAAAACTGGCTTTTCCTACCGGTACATGGATAATCGCAGTACGATCCAGCTTGAATTCAACCCGCCCTTTGCGGGCATCCTCAATAACCCTTGGCAGATCTTCAGCGGGCACAACTGTACCAGCTTTCGGATTTGGCATAAGGCCTCTTCTGCCCAGTATTTTACCCAGTTTACCGACTTTTCCCATCATGTCAGGAGTGGCAATAGCTGTATCGAATTCCAGCCAGCCTTCTTCTATTTTCTTGGCAAGATCTTCTCCGCCAACATAATCGGCTCCGGCACTTTCAGCAATTCTTACTGCTTCACCCTGGGCAAAAACCAGAACACGTACTGTTTTGCCAAGCCCATGCGGCAACAGTGCAACCCCCCTGACCTGCTGGGCGCTGTTACGAGGGTCAAGACCCATCCTCAGGTGAAGTTCAACCGTTTCATCAAACTTGGCTTTGGCATTATCTTTGGCTAGCGTAATTGCGTCTACCGGGTTGTAACTCGCCTGGCGGTCAACAGCCTGAAACGCTTCCTGATACCTTTTACTGTGTTGTGTCATATTCTATTCTTCCACCTTGATACCCATATTGCGGGCAGTGC
>JAQWDO010000147.1 GCA_028705415.1 Dehalococcoidales bacterium | reverse complement strand
CTGAGACAGGGAGTAGATATCGTGGTTGGTACGCCCGGAAGACTGCTGGACCTTATTCAAAAGAAAGAACTTGATCTCGGCAGTTTGAACACAATTGTTCTCGATGAGGCGGATGAAATGCTCAGTATGGGTTTTATTGAGGATATTGAAGAAATACTCAGCTGCAGCCCCTCTGATCGTCAGACAGCCCTCTTTTCCGCTACCATATCGCCGAAAATCGTCGGCATGGCAAAGAAATACATGCATTCTCCGCAGTCTGTCGTTATTCAAACCCGGCATCTCACCGTCGACGCAATTGACCACCGGTATTGCCTGGTCAATCAGAAGGACAAGCTGGCGGTTCTGACAAGACTTTTTGAAATAGAGAATATTACCAGCGCTCTCATATTTGCCAACACCCGGATTAGCACAAGCGCTTTGGTGAATGAACTCATAGGGCGCGGCTTTCCGGCTGAGGCACTGAATGGCGACCTGGCCCAGGCAACCCGGGAACAGGTTTTGAATCGCTTACGGCGCAATCAAACCACCGTGCTTGTTGCTACCGATGTGGCAGCCCGTGGGCTGGACATCGATAATATTTCGCACGTGTTCAACTATGACCTTCCACTGGACCCGGAATCTTATGTACACCGGGTTGGGCGTACCGGCAGAGCAGATAAAACAGGTATTGCTATTTCCCTGGTGACTCCCCAGGAACAGTGGCGCCTGCACCGGATAGAAGGTTATACCAAGCAAACCGTGACACGGATACAAATTCCAAGTGTGGAGGAAATAGAGGAGCATCGGGAGACGAAGTTGCTTGAACAGATGAAGGGCTTGTTAAAACGCGGTCACTGCCAGAAAGAATATCAGCTGGTTACGCGCCTGGTGGAAATGGAACACGACCCTCTCCAGATTGCCGCAATCGCCTTAAAAATTATCCGCGCTGAGGAAAAGCAGCGCCCCATAGCTGAAATAAGCCAGATAAAGGAACCAGTTTCTCCACGCACCCGGCAGGAAACCCAACGCGGCAAAAACGGGAAAAGAAGTGCCGGCTTGAACCATTCGCACGATAAGGGAATGGTCCGACTGGCCATGAGCGCCGGTAAATCCCACGGTGTGCAGCCGGGTGATATCGTGCGCACAATAGCTCGCCACGCTGATTTTGCCGGCAGTAATATAGGCACCATTCGTATTCTGAGTGACCATACGCTGATCGATATCCCGCAACAGTTTGTCCAGCAAACACTGGCCAATGCCGGCAAATATCGCATCTGCAATAATGCAGTGACCCTGACGCACGCCTGAACTACCTGATAGTCCAGTGTTGAAGAACAGACTATTTTATCTCTTTTACTCTGCCAACCTGGCCACTTTCCAAACGGACTTTGATACCATGGGGGTGAACAAGAGAATTGGTTAAAATGTCTTTAACTATACCTTCAGTCAATTTCCCGGATTGCTGATCTGCCTTCATTACTATTAAAACCCGCGTCCCTTGCCTGATAGCGGTGCGGTTTTTACCGTTCATAATTGCTAATACCTTCTTTCTTTTCCATCATACCATTTTTAGAGCACGAGTCTCTGGTACGGCTCGCCGAGAAGGCAAATACTGGCATAATAGGCTATAATGCTTAATGTTTTACCGTCATTTTCTCTGAATTGTCTGGAATGCATTTGAATGGTTATCATGAGGATTGCCTCAAATCCTTTATGCTGCACATTATTATGTCATATATAAGGAGCATGGCACATGAATGGAGAAGTGAACACTGCGCGTATCTGGATATTTAGAGTGCTTGTAACAATCGCAATAGTCACCATGATCGTATCATTCATTCAACCTTGGTGGCTTGGACGTTTCGGAGGCAGTGAAGCCATAAAGATTCACGGCTGGGGTTTACGCCACAACCTGACTAACCTATCCAATTTTGTAGCTGGTGATCTCACTCCTGCCTGGCAAACGGCTCTTGCCTGGATTTATTTGGGGATAAGCGCCATGGCAGCACTGCTAAGTACCTGGATCAAGAAATTCTGGGGATCGGTATTGCTGGGAATATCGGGGGCAGGTTTTATAGCCTATGCTCTTATCGCAGTATTGGTTGTAATATCAAACCGGCTGGATTCATTCAGTATCTTGCTGGAGGGACGGACAATCATGGGGTCTGGTGTGATAATAGATGCCAAGCTACAGAGCGGATACTACCTGGCATTCGTTGCTGGCGGCTTAATGATAGTTCTTGCGATCTTGCGCAGAGTGATTGTTGGCAAACAGCCGCAAATTGAACAGCCTTCCGCAACCTAAAACAAGTAATCAAAAGGCAGAATCAGGCAATCGTTGATACGACTGTTAGCTGTTTTAGCGATTGCCATTGGTAAAATGATTAAAATTCGCTCGTCAACTACTGGAGGCTGACATGATAACAAAAAGACTGGTAGTGTGTCTGATAGCCGGTGCAATTTTAGGCGTGGTTTGTATACTCGGCGCCCAGTTGAGGTCCGGCTTTGAAAAGGATTTTCTTTACCTGTTTGCTTTCTGGTACAACCGCTTTGTTATGGGTATGGCAATCGGTCTCGCCCCTTCAGTGCCAAATTTGTCAAAAGCATTGGCAAGAGGCGCTGTAATCGGTATATTAATATCCTTTGCTTTCTTTATTTCCACCGGAATGAGCGATATAATCGGACTCCTTGTGGGGATAGTCTATGGAATTATCATTGAATATGTCGGGGCAAAGTTCGGCACCTTCCGATAAACTGTTTATTATGACCCGTATATTCTTTTTTTTAATAAGGCATAGTTTTGCTAAAACGAGGAGCAGTACACGCCAATAATCTTTTATCATAGTTACGGGCTGAAACAAACAGCAACAGGTTTTATAGCTTGTAAAGAAGCCGCA
>JAQWDO010000146.1 GCA_028705415.1 Dehalococcoidales bacterium | reverse complement strand
CGGTATCGTTATCCCGGCTGACCCTCATGGTGGGGTCTTCTTCTACAATACGCGCCAGGGAGGCTCCAAGTTTATCTACATCGTCTTTACTGTGGGGGTAAACTGCAACCGAATAGCAGGGAGCAGGGAAAGTTACTGCTTTAATCAGTATCGGGTTTGCCTGATCGCCAAGCGTGTCACCGGTGGCGGTTACTGCCAGTTTGGCAACTGCTCCAATATCTCCGGCTGGTATGTGGGCAACGGTTTCCTGGTTTTTGCCACGCGGTATGAATATCTGCCCGATGCGTTCATTTGCTCCCTGGTTAACGTTCCAGACCTGTGAGTTTGAATCAATATGCCCGGAATATACCCTGAACATGGAAAGCTTTCCGACATAGGGATCTGCGCTGGTTTTGAATACCAGTGCAGCCAGAGTTCCGTTTTCATCTACCTTGAGTTCTTTTACGGCTGAATCATCTGCCAGTTTGACTTCTTTTTCTTCTGGTGAAGGAAGGATAGTCTTGATGGCATTTGCCAGATCAATTGCCCCGATGTTGCCCAGCCCTGAACCACACATTACAGGTGCGATAGATCCGTTTTTGGTTGCCCTGACAAGGGCAGAAGTAAGCTCTTCATCGGATATGGTTTCCCCTGCCAGATACTTTTCTATCAAATCGTCATCCGTTTCGGCAACGGCTTCGACAAGTTTTTCTTTTTGATCGGCTGCCTGCTCTTTCAGGTCTGCTGGTATTTCGGTCTCGGTTCTTTCGGTTCCGGCATAGAATTTTTGACTTACGAGATCGATAACACCCTTAAAGTCTGACTGTGAGCCCACCGGAATCTGAATGGGCAAACAGCGCATTCCGTATTTTGCCTGCAGTTCATCTTTGACCCTGAAGAAATCTGCGTTTTCACGTTCCATTTTGGAAATAAAGAAAATGCGGCTCAGATCTTCTTCTGCGGAAAGATCCCAGGCGATATCGGTGCCGGTTTTTACCCCCGAGTTGGCTCCAAGAACAATGATTGCTCCTTCACAAACCCTGGCGGCTGATTTTACATCCCCGATAAAATCCGGGTATCCGGGGACATCCAGAAGATTGATTTTGATACCGTCCCATTCAAGGGGGAGGAGAGAGAGGTTGATGCTAAGCTTTCTTTTTATTTCGTCAGGATCGAAGTCTGAAACGGACGTTCCGCCGTCAACTTTACCCAGGCGGTTGATTGCACCGCTGTTGAAATAAATTGCCTCAGCAAGAGAGGTTTTACCCTCGGAGCCATGCCCCATAATTACAACATTTCTGATACTTCCGGCGTGGTACTGGTTCATGTTACCTGCCTTTCTCTTAATTGAGTGATTATTTGTTGCTCCTGAGGTCGAGCTGTTGTTTACTTCTCCTGTCGGTAATTTTTAGTCTTCTGTTTTATATTATAGATAATTTAAAAGGGGCTGGACAAACCATGCTCAGAAAAGCCCCAAAATCAGGGGAGTTATAAATGTTTCTATAAGTGCCGCCGGTATCATAAGGCTGGCAGCAATTCCCAGTATTTTTACGCTGGCAATAAAACCGGGGAAAATATTCCCCCTCTCCTCCCTTTTGAACAATCCTTTCATAGTTATGAAACCAAAATTGAGTGAAGCTCCCAGTGCAAGCAGCAGAGCTGGTATTTCAATGATACCATGAGGCAAAATACCTGCGATCAGAAACAAAAACGATTCCTGCTCTATTATCATACTGCCGACAACCCCAACCACCAGCCCGTTTACAACCAGCGAAAACAGCGGGACAATTAACAACAACGGGCTGAGAAAGAAGGCGAAACCTAGCGCCACCAGATTGTTTATAAGAATTAACATAAATACTGCCGGGCTGGAAAAGGAGTCAAAATCATCGACAATATCTCCGAGAGGAGCAATGCTTTCAATATCCAGATTTATCGGTACCAGGAAACCAACAAGCATGCCTGAAAAAAATATCACTGCTGATATGATTAACCAGCGGCGCAAATTCATCATAAAGTGAATCTGTCTCCAAAACGATTAAGTGATACAGTTTGCTCAAGAGGTCTCCTGGCCGGCGCTTCCGGCCATTCATCCGGATAGCCGATTGCGATAAGGTTAACCACAGCAAAACCTTCCGGAACGCCTGTGATGCTTGCAACTGCTGGAGCATCAAACAAGCCGATTACTACACTTCCCAGACCGAGAGACCATGCGGAAAGAAGAATATTTTGAACTGCCAGCGCGGAATCGAACATGTACCAGTCCCCTTTTTCAGTAGCAGGATCGCATCCGGTGTGGCCGCTTTTACCAAGTTCGGCACATACAACTATCAGCAAGGGAGCAGTTAGAACACTCAAATATGATCGGTTACGTGTCAAAGTCTGAGAAATACCCTGCTTTATTCCGACGTCTTCAATTACAACAAACCGGGGGCACTGGCTGTTTTTCCAGGATGGCGCCCAGCGTGCAGAGTCAAGAATTTGAATTATATCTTCGCGCCGCACAGGATCAGCCCTGAAGCTCCGGATACTGCGTCGTGACTGAATAGCTTCAAATACTTCCATGGTTATTAATCCTCCTCCCAGGCGTCTTTGCCGATAAGGGCAACAAACCTGCAGCCACCAAGGTTTTTTAACTCTATCTCTCCACCGCGTTTGGTTACCTTCAAAAGATCCTGCTGGTGGCGGTTTCCAACCGGGATTATCATGCGCCCGTTTTCCTTCAATTGTTCAACCAGAATATCAGGAACGACCGGTGATGCTGCTGCAACCAGAATAGCATCATAAGGGCCTTCCCGGCTCCATCCCAATTCACTGGTGGCAATTTTGACTTCGATTTTATCATAACCCAGTTTTAAAAGCCTTTCAGAAGCGGTTTTGGCCATTTGGGGGATTCTTTCTACTGTAA
>JAQWDO010000019.1 GCA_028705415.1 Dehalococcoidales bacterium | reverse complement strand
TCAGCAGGGCATGGGCAAATTCTTCGCTTGACATACCGGTGGTTTTGATGGAAGGAAATACGTAGAAGGCTCCCTGTGGCTTGAAACAAGAGAGGCCGATATCACATAATCCCTTTACCATCACCAGGCGCCGCCTGTTATAATCTGCCACCATTTCATCCGCGCTCTTCTCCCCGTTTCTGAGAGCTTCAATTGCGCCCACCTGGCTCATTGTGGGAGCACACATGATGGTATACTGGTGGATCTTGGTCATAGCAGCAATAATGCTCGATGGGCCAACTGCATAACCTATACGCCAGCCGGTCATGGCATATTCTTTGGAAAATCCGCCCAGAAAAACTGTATTTTCATACGCGCCCGGTAAAGTGGCTATGCAGGTATGTTCGCACCCGTACACAAGGCGAGAATAAATTTCATCCGAAATAACAATCAGGCCACGACGGCGAGCCAGATTTACGATATCTTCAAGTTTTTTGCGCGGCATGACCGTACCGGTAGGGTTGGCAGGATAACCGATAAGAATTGCCTTGGTTCTACTGCTGATCAAAGGCTCGATGCCCTCAGCTGAAATTTCAAACCGGTCTTCCTCTCGGGTTGGTATCATTACAGGAATGCCACCGGCGAGCGCCACGCAGGCTGAATACGAAACATAGCATGGGTCGGGAATGAGAACTTCATCACCCGGGTCCAACAGTGCCCGCGCAGCCAGGTCCATCGCCTCGCTTACGCCAACCGTGATCAAAACCTGTGAATCTGGATTATAATCGAGATTGTAAGAGGTTTTCAGGTGTTTTGAAAGCTCCTGTCGCAACTCCGGAATTCCGGTATTGGATGTATACATGGTAAAACCATCTTCAATTGAGGAGATGGCTGCTTCACGTATATGGAATGGCGTGGGATAATCCGGTTCTCCTATACCGAGGGAAATAACTCCATCCATTGAAGCCAGCAGGTCGAAGAATTTGCGTATTCCCGAAGGTGCAATATCTCCAACCCGACGGGCGAGGCGGTTGGAATAATCAATACCCTGTATTTTTGAGTTTATCGTCACCGGAATATTCTCCCCTGCAGTTACTTAAAGAACAACTTGCTGGCGCATACCTTTATTTTTATCATCCAGAACAACACCATCTTCCTTGTAGCGTTTTAAAAGGAAATGGGTAGTGGTTCCCTGTACTCCTTCAATTGGTGCCAGCCGGTGAGTAACGAAGCTTGCAACTTCGTGCATATTTCGGGCGGTTACGATAATAGCCAGATCATAGGTGCCTGAAACAAGCATCACAGTTCTTGCTTCCGGGAACTGGTAAATCCGTTCGGCGATTGCGTCGAAGCCGGCTTTCATTTGCGGGGTAACACGGACTTCAATAATAGCCCAAACCTGTTCTTCGGCGATTTTATCCCAATTGACAACTGCCTTGTATTTAAGTATCAAACCGTCTTTTTCTGCCTGGCTGATAAGCTGTTTTACTTCAGCAGTTTCCGAGCCCAGCATCGTAGCGATCTGTTCCGGAGTCAGGCGGCCATCATCTTCCAGCAATCTTAATACCTTGTTTAACATTCCAGCACCTCAATAAAAAAGAACAACAGGAAAAATTTGTTTTATTTTAGCAGATATTAACCCAGAGAAGTAACTATTCTTTCGGTAGATAAAAAGCGAACAATAAAAGCAGCCAGAACTAAAAGCAACAAAGCTCCGGCCAGCACAAGCCCCGAATAAAGCCATGTTATGGTAGTAACTGCCCCTATGCTGAACCCCAAACCATAGAGGCCGGCAAAAAGAGGTATAAATATTATAAAACCGAGCAGGCGGTTTTCCTTCATTCCCAGTGCTAACTGAGCTACTCCGTTCAATCCGACAAAGGCGGCTATAAAAACCGGTACCACTAAAAATATGTGGAAAATAACCGGAGCTCCAGGCAGTACAATCCCCTGGTTGCGAATCGCGGTAATAAGTAGCAGCACCGCTACGGCGATCAAGGCCAGAACATAGGAGACTGCGCCGACCGCAAGCACTTTTCCAAGCCAGATCTGGCGCAGTGTTGCCGGGCTTGTCAGCAGGGTTTCGATAATCCGGTCGGTTTTTTCCTTGTAAAATACGTGCCCGGTCAAAGAGTATGCCATAAATACTCCCAGCATTATGGACAGGAAAAATAAAGTACCATCGACTGATATCGCCCCGCCGATGGAGCCCTCTTCGGTTAAACTCAAACCGTATATTACGGCAAAAACCAGCGCGACTCCCAGAGAGGTAAGCATTGTATTACGATTGGCAAGCAGTTCTCTTATCTCCTTGCGAGCAATAACCATGCAAATTGTCATTTTTGCCTTTCCTCCCTGTGTATGATTTCGAGGTAAATATCTTCCAGGGAGCGGCTGGTTCGGCTGATTTCACTTACCCGGATACCGGCATTGACCAGGGCTGGCAAAAGGTCCGGGGATTTTCCCTTTTTAAAAACCACCCTTATTTTGCCGTTTGCAAGGGCAATTCTTTCTACATATTCGACTGATTCGATCACCCTTACAGCCATGTCGGGATCTTCTTCTCCGTCCAGGACTATTTCAACCCCGGGTTCACTGGAAGCCGAGCGCAGATTTTTAATCGAATCACAGGCAATCACCCTGCCGCGCTGGAGAATCGCAATGCGGTCACAGATGCGTTCTACTTCGTCGAGGTCATGGGAATTGAGTAAAATGAGTATCTTCTGTTCCCTGGCAAGGTTGAGTATGAGATCCCTCACCATTTTCTGGACTTCTGGATCAAGTCCTGCGGAGGGTTCGTCCAGAAGAAGTACTGATGGATAATGCAGAATAGAGCGCGCCAGGCCAATCTTGCGCCGCATTCCCCTCGAATAAGTGCCGACTTTATCTTTTCTGCGCGTGTCAAGACCGGTGTACTCAAGCAGCGATGATACCCGGTTCTTGCGGTCTGGTATTTCATACAATCTGGCGTAGTAATCAAGGTTATCTTCACCGGAAAGGTTTTCATATAGCCCGTCATTTTCAAGCAGCACTCCGACTTTACGACGGAGGTGCGGATTCTGGCTTAGCGGTTTTTCCCACACGTGAGCTGTACCGGAGGTTGGGCGCAGCAAGCCCAGTATGAGGCGCATGGTGGTAGTCTTTCCGGCACCGTTGTGGCCCAGGCAGCCAAACACTTCGCCCTCACTTATTTTAAGGCTGATGTCATCAACCGCCAGGGTACTTTTAAATTTTTTTGTCAGATTTTTTATTTCGATCATTGGCTTCTTGCGACACTGCCTTTACCATGATTTTGGAAAGTTATTACGCTAGAGCGGGCATGTGTTTGTGCCAGTCAGTAGCCTGTTCGTAAGCATAACCTATTTTAAAAAGGGTTTTTTCATCAAAAGGCTTTGCCATAATCTGGAGGCCTACCGGCATACCTTCGGAGAAACCTGCCGGAATTGATATAGCTGGAATACCGGCGATGTTAACAGGAAGTGTGCATACATCGGTAAGGTACATCTGCAGGGGATCATCCAGTTTCTCTCCCATTTTAAAGGCTATACACGGGGCAGTTGGTGTTACCAGGGCATCGTACTTTTCAAACGCGCCGGAAAACTCGCGGCAGATAATGGTACGCACCTTTTGAGCTTTAAGGTAATAGGCATCATAGTACCCGGCGCTCAAGGCATAGGTACCGAGCATGATGCGGCGTTTTACCTCAGGCCCAAAACCAAACTCGCGGGTTTTTTCCATTACCTCCCACATATTTTCCGAATCGGGATAGACATAACCGTATTTTACTCCATCGTAACGTGCCAGATTGGCAGAAGCTTCTGACGGGGCCAGTATATAATAGACGGCCAGCGCATAAGGTGTAGAAGGAAGGCTCACCGATCTGTCTACAACTGCACCCAGTTCTTCAAGCTTGTTTATGGCATCTTCTACAGCTTTTTTTACCCCTGGCTGCATACCTTCGACGAAATATTCCCCGGGAACACCTATTTTCATTCCGCGAATATCACCGTCAAGGCAACTGGTGAAATTATCTGCCTCTATGTTGACCGAGGTGGAATCACGTTCATCGTAGCCGGCTATGGTCGAAAAGACCAGTGCTGTATCTGTAACTGTTCGGGCAAAAGGCCCAATTTGGTCCAGAGAGCTGGCAAATGCTACCAAACCGTAGCGACTTACTCTTCCATAAGTTGGTTTGAGGCCGACCAGGTTACAAAAACTGGCCGGAAGGCGGATGCTTCCGCCGGTATCGGAGCCGAGTGAATACAACGCCTCTCCAGCAGCAACCGATGCGGCTGAACCGCCGCTGGAGCCACCGGGCACACGAGTGATATCCCACGGGTTGCGAGTGGGGAAAAAGGCCGAGTTTTCATTGGAGGAGCCCATGGCGAATTCGTCCATATTGGCTTTACCCATCATTACCATGCCGGCTGCCTGCAGGCGTTCAATAACCGCGGCATTATAAGGCGGTATAAAGTTTTCAAGCATTTTGGAAGAGCAGGTGGTGCGGATTCCTTTTGTGCAGATAACATCCTTGATGATGCCGGGAATCCCGGTGAGCGGCTGGATATCACCTCTGGCAATACGTTCATCAGCCCTGGCTGCCTGCTGCATGGCAACTTCAGCAGTGCGGGTGACGAGCGCCTGGACATGGCTTTCTAACTTTTCGACACGTTCAATGTATGCACTGGTCAGATCTGTCGATGATACCTCGCGTTTTTTCAATAGCTGGTGAGCCTGGGCAACAGTTAAATTATCTAGCTGGTTCAAACTTTCTCCTGTTAGATTATTAAAGCCGGGTTATTTTTCCAGTACCGGGCGGATTTTAATGAATTCCCCATCTCTGGAGGGAGCGTTTGCCAGAGCATCTTCTCTTTCCAGGGAGGGTTTAACCAGGTCGTCTTTTATCACTGTATTGAGCATGTTGGGCTGTGCGGTTGGCGGAATACCGGCAGTATCTATCTGGTTTAATACCTCAAAATTTTCCAGAATATTGGAGAGCTGGATGGAGAATGTATCAATCTCATCTTCAGTAAGTCCAACTCTGGCCAGCCTTGCGATATGGAGTACTTCTTCGCGGTTCAGTTTCAATTCATACCTCCGTATACGCCTAAAGTATATCACCCGGATATTGGAGGGGCAAACAGTTTGCCGGATTAGTTTGGGCTATGCTTTAATGGTTGCGCCTGACGATTATGGTTACGGTTGACAGGGTTAATGACCACAGGGCAATCATGCCAAGTACAGATATTCCCGCTGCCCAAATGCTGGGGGGAGCTACCAGAAGCGTGTCACCAATCACCTTGAATATGTTATATCCATAAACCAGTTTAAAAACAACATATCCGACGGCAATAAGCAGGCAATAAGCTGCAAGCGGGATGTTGTACAGGACCATCAGCTTTTTCGGCAGCCATGTTGCCGGTATGTGAGGCTTGAAAAATGTGTATTGCCGGCAACGTATTTTACACACCAGGCGCCATATAAATATTGCCAGTCCTGCCAGTAGTATAAAACAAATACTGAAAAGGCCAAAAGAAAAAGAATCTATGGTTTTCCAGTGTGCCCACCATGGCGAAGAAAGCTGATCCATCTCAATATCCAGGAATAAATTGGCCAGACCCGGAGCCAGAAGGTGACCCCTGGTGCTCGTCTGGCTGTTGAGTATAACGGTTATCCCGGTGGAATAATCAGGCAGCAGCATCATGTCTGCAAGGAAACTGGGAGTATCTCCACCGTGCCATATGCGCTTGATACCGTTTGAGCCTGTATCCACCAGCCACCCCATACCGTAACCAACCTTGTGCCCATCTTTGCGGTAATATGTAGCAGGCGTAAGCATTTCTTCGATGGTTTCACTTTTTACTACCTGTTCACCATCCAGTGTTCCTCCGTTTAAAAACAGGCTAAGCCAGCGTCCCATATCTCTGGCATTACTCATCACCCAACCGGCGGGAAGGGCGCTGCGGAAAACAGGCATGCTGCGTTGAACTACCTGGCCAAAAACCGGCTGATGACCGTAAGCCCTTCCCCAGGCTTCAGCCTGGGCTGGATCAAGCGTTGTTCGGTTGAGGCCGAGCGGTTCGAACACTGCTTTTTCCATATAATTTTCAAAAGTCTGTCCGGTGGCTGCTTCTACGACTGCACCCAGCAGGAAGTAATTCAGATTGGAGTATTCGAAAGTATCCCCGGGAGGATTGTTCAGACTGAGGCCCCCCAGGTCACTGACCATTTCAGCCATGGCATCAGGGCCATCAAAATAGCCTTGAGGTTCGGCCAGTGAACCCGGAATGCCGCTTGTGTGGGTGAGAAGATGGCGGATGGTTATTTTGGATGAAGCTGTTGTATCTGAAAGCGAAAAATCAGGCACATAGTATACAACTGGTTTATCAATATCAATTATGCCACCATCTCTTAAAAGCAGCACACCGAGAGCGGTAAATGACTTGGATACGCTGGCGAGAACAAACAGGGTATTTTCATCAACCGGTTTGGGATCATCTATACTGGTAATACCGTAGCCTTTTGCATAAACAGTTTCGTCTTCTTTGACTACAACCACCGAAACCCCCGGAATGGAGTCTTCTGTCATGAATTTTGCAACCAGGGCGTCCATTTGTTCGAATTTGTCAGTTGGCGTACTCTCCTCGGTGATTTGACCGCCGGGGGAACATGCAGGAAGAACAGCACAGGCCAGGCATATCGTGCAAACCAGTATTGCAGCGCCCTTTAAAAGATAGGCATTGGCCTTACTGGATGCGGGCGCAGCCTTTAATTTCTTCCACACTTCTTATTCCTTGCCCGGAAAAGAATTGCTCTATTCCGGATATTATTCTGTAAGGTAAGGCCGGATCGATCATAAAGCCTGTGCCTACCTGGAACGCACTGGCTCCAGCCATGATAAACTCGATAGCATCTTCTGCGGAGGATATGCCGCCACATGCTATCACAGGAATATCGACAATCCCTGCTGTTTCAAAAACCATAGCAAGCGCAACCGGTTTGAGAACCGGACCGGAAAGCCCTCCGGTGATGTTGCCCAGCAAAGGCTTCCGTTTTTGTATATCGATAGACATGCCCTTGAAGGTGTTGATAAGGGTAATTGCATCCGCTCCGGCGTCAGCTACAGCCCGGGCGATTTCTACGGTGCACCCCGAACCCGGGGACAGCTTGACGATAAGCGGAAGGTTAGTTGTGTTTCTGACTGCCGCAGTCACTTCTGCTGCAGTTTTCGGGCTGAGGCCGAATTCTATTCCGCCTGCTTTTACGTTGGGGCAGCTTATATTGAGTTCTATTCCTGCAATCCCCTTAACCCCTTCAAGGCGGCTGGCAACAGCAGAATACTCTTCGATGCTGGAGCCGGCGATATTGACAAAAACGGTTAACCCCGACTTTTCCCAGGCTGGAGCCTTGTTCTTGATTAACGCTTCAACTCCGATATTTTCCAGGCCGATTGCATTTAACATGCCGCTTTCCACTTCTGCTATTCTCGGCTGAGGGTTGCCATTTCTGGCATGGAGTGTGGTACCTTTTGCGATAAAGGCTCCGGGAATGGATAAATCGGTAAAGCTCTCCAGTTCAATGGCATAACCACAAGTACCCGATGCAAGCATAAGGGGATTTTTAAGCTTGAGCGGTCTACCGGTTTGCTTAAACAGTTCAATTGCAAGGTTTGTAAACATAACTTACTACATGATTATAATTTACTTGGAGGTTGCCTACAACCTGTTGCCAAAACAAAGGGGATAGGCTAAACTAATCTTGTGAAAGGCAAAGCATGTTTATTCGATATTACATCTGCGTACGGTATTATCTCGGGGCTTTTCTCTGTTAGTAACAGCCATGAAATCCCCGGCAGGAGAATAATTGCCTTTTACTGTTATCATTCTCGCTAGGAGCCGTACCTGGTTCCGCTGTTTACTCAATAATCAATCCTGGTGTAACTGCATACGTACACATAAAAAAATAAAGGGTTCACGGTGGCTGGTGAACACAAGGAGCGGTCAGTGGTAGAACAAAAATATAAAGCATTGAAGGAAAAGCTGGAGACCGATCTGTTGCGCTTGAAGGAACAGCTGGGGCAGATACGGGACATCGGTGGGGAAGAAAACCGTCGTGAAGGAAGTCCCTATGGAAAGAAAGAAGAAGAAGCTGCCGAGACTGCCGATATAGAAAACCGGCTGGCGATGGAAAAACGGCTTCTTGAGCAGATAATGGATATCGAGACAGCTTTGAAAAAGTTTGATGAAGGTACTTACGGGTTGTGTGAAAAATGTAGCCAGCCTATTGCCTATGAGAGGCTTGAATTTCTGCCCCACGCCAGGCTGTGTATGGGCTGTAAAGCAACCAAATGAAAGGATAAATAAAGACTTGCAGTTTAAAGCGCAATTAAAAGGATTGGGGTTTTACCTGTTACCGATACTGGTCCTGGTTCCGCTTGACCAGCTTACCAAACTCTGGGTACGGACAAATTTTTATCTGGGTGAATCCCGGCCACCTGAAGGGTTTTTCCGTCTGACCTATCTTCAAAATACCGGCGCCTCTTTTGGAATCTTCCAGGACGGAGCAATATTTTTTACCATATTTTCTACCATTAGCCTGATACTAATGCTGACAGTGGTAATTTTTATGCGGAAATTTGTTCCATTTCTGGATTCCGTTGGCGGCAAGGTCGCTATGGGTCTCGTCAGCGCAGGAACCCTGGGGAACCTCATTGACCGTTATAATCTGGGGTTTGTTGTAGATTTTATTAACTTTAGTTTCTGGCCGGCATTTAACGTGGCTGATTCTGCTATTGTAGTTGGTGCGATATTGCTGGGTTTCCTGATTGTGGTTAATTACAGGAACCTGGAAGGTGATGATGGAGGAGAGGTATAGTTTTTCCGCCAGTTCTGCTGGTTTAAGGCTGGATAAAGCAGTTGCCGGGGAAATTGAAGGGCTATCCCGCTCAAGGGTCCAAAAGCTTATCGAAGGCGGTTTCATACTTGTAAATGGTGTTATTTCCAGAGCAAGCTACCATCTCGCAGAAGGAGATGTTGTGGAAGTAACCGTTCCGGAACCTGAAGGCCCAAAATTGACCGCTCAAAAAATCCCCCTCAGCATTATATTTGAAGACGGGGATATTATAGTAGTGGATAAACCTGCAGGTATATCAGTGCATCCTGGTCCCGGCCACCCCGATGCTACTCTTGTTAATGCTGTACTTGGTTATAATCCTGAGATATCCGGTGGAGATGCCGGGCGTCCGGGGATTGTGCACCGCCTGGACAAGGACACCTCCGGTTTGATTATAATTGCGCGCAATCCAAAAGCGCATTTGTATATTGCCAGCCAGTTTAAAAACCGTCAGGTAAAAAAAACCTATATCGCTCTGGTGCATGGCAGCCTTTCCCCTGCATCCGGGTTTATTGATGCGCCAATTGGCAGGGATCGCAGCCACCGGAAGCGCATGGCGGTTACCACACCCGAAAATGGACGGGAAGCAAGAACCGGTTACAGGGTGTTGGAGTACTTGAGTGGCTATACTTTGCTTGAAGCGATGCCGGAAACCGGCCGAACCCACCAGATAAGAGTACACATGGCAGCGATCGGCCACCCTATTGCAGGCGATTCCACCTATGGCCCTGGCTCAGATATGATTTCCCGACAGTTCCTGCACGCACATAATATTCTCTTCAGGCTTCCTTCAACAGGTGAAGAGATGAAGTTAAGTGCTCCCCTGCCGGAAGACCTTGAGAAGGTATTAGAAAGATTGCAATCGTAGAAGTACTTCTGTAAACAGTGTTATAATCGAGGGCAAGCTGTCCGGGAGGTAGCATATGGAGAGCGACGGAAACATTGTTGTTGAATATGCAGGATTCTGGCGGCGTCTTGGATCTTTCATAATTGATGCGCTTATTATTGGTTCGATGAACTGGGTGATGACGGCGCCATGGCGCTGGATATTCTCGGTCTTTCACAATTGGCACGATGGATGGCTGAGCCCGGTATTTTACCATGATCCTTTTGTAGGCATAACCGTTCTTATTGCAGCGGGTTACAGTGTGGTGGTCTGGCTTTGGCGAGGGCAGACACCGGGTAAAATTGTCATGGATATCAAAGTTCTCAAGGAAGACGGAACTCCCCTGAATCTTTCAGGCGCAATAGTGCGTTTCCTGGGTTATGTAGTATGCTTTTTGACGTTGGGGATTGGCTTTATAATACTTGCCTTTGATGAACGGAGACAGGGTCTGCATGATAAAATTGCCCTGACAGTGGTGGTAAAAATCCCCCAGCCTAAGTTACGGCTTCCGGAAGCCAGTGCCGGATAATTGACAATAGAATTATTATTAAACGAAGGAAAAGAAAAATGCCTGAAAAACCTGTAAGAGTGCGTTATGCGCCCAGTCCCACCGGTTTGCCTCACGTGGGTAATATACGCACTGCATTGTTTAACTGGTTGTATGCCCGCCATGAAAAGGGCAGTTTTATTGTGAGAATTGAAGATACTGACACTGCTCGTACTGTTGACGGAGCTGTTGAGGTTATTCTGGAATCTTTGAGATGGTTGGGCCTGGATTGGGATGAGGGGCCGGATAAACCGGGGTCTTTTGGCCCTTACCGGCAGTCCGAACGGCTGGAGTATTATAAAAAGGCGGCTGAACAACTGGTTGCCCAGGGAAATGCATATTATTGCTATTGCAGTTCTGAAAGGCTTGAAGAAATGCGCTCTGCCCAGATTGCCCGAAAAGAGCCTCCAGGGTATGATCGTGCGTGCCGGAATTTGACCCTGGAGGAAAGAGCGAGCCGGCTGGAATCCTGCCAGCGCCCGGTAATCCGTTTCAAGGCACCACTTGAAGGCAGTACATCTTTTAACGATATTATCCGGGGTGAGGTAACCTTCGAAAACAGGTCGATAGACGATTTTATTTTGCTCAAGGCAGATGGCTACCCTACCTATCATCTGGCCAGTGTGGTTGATGATCATTTGATGCAGATAAGCCATATTATGCGGGCAGAGGAGTGGATTTCCTCAACCCCGAAACACGTTTTGCTCTACCAAATGCTGGGGCTGGAGCCGCCTCAATTTGCCCATTTGCCCATGATTCTCGGTTCCGACCGTTCCAAACTCAGCAAACGGCATGGAGCGGTATCGATCACACAGTACCGTGATGAAGGTTATCTGCCTGAGGCAATGGTCAACTTTTTAGCTCTGCTGGGGTGGTCGCTCGATGACAAGACCGATATTATTAATATCCAGACACTGGTGGAGAATTTCAGTCTGGAGCGTATCGGGAAGACTGCTGCTGTGTTTAACCGGGAAAAACTGGAATGGATGAACGGAGTATATATCCGTAGTCTGGAGGTGGATGAACTTGCCAGGCAGGCCTTGCCTTTTCTGGAGAAGGATTTGCCCCTGTCGGTTAAACGTCCGCTGGATGAAGAATATGTGAAAGCAGTAATGCCACTGATACAGGAAAGAGCCAAAACCTTGAGCGAAATTCCTTCCCTGGTTTATTTTTTCTTTACCCCGGATATTGAATACCCGGCTGAACTCCTGATCGGTAAAAAAATGGATGCTGATGCTGCTTTACATGCGCTTGAGGCAACCCTTGAAAAGCTGGAAAGTACGCAGGCCTTCGACCATGACAGCCTTGAGCAGAGGTTAAGGCCTCTGGCTGAAGAGCTTGGATTAAAAGCCGGCCAGCTGTTCGGCGCCGTGAGAGTTGCAGTTACCGGTGTGACAGTATCCCCTCCTCTGTTTGAAACCATGATGGTGCTGGGCAGGAATAAGTGCCTGGAACGGATTAAGCAAGCCATAAAAAAGCTTTCATGCAGGGTAGATTGAAAAAGGTTTGCTGTGAAGGATGAGGTTAACAGCCCCCCTTATATTTCACTTTTTGTTTCCGGCGAACTGGAAAAGCGGGCCGAGCGGCTAAACCGGCGCCTGGAAAAATGCGATATCTGTCCGCGCAAGTGCGGCGTAAACCGTTTGCGGGGCGAATCTGGCTATTGCAACAGTGGTAAGAAACCGGTTGTGGCCAGTTTTTGTGATCATCATGGTGAGGAACCGGTAATTTCCGGCACCAGAGGTTCGGGTACTATCTTTTTTGGTAACTGCAATCTGGCGTGTGTG
>JAQWDO010000145.1 GCA_028705415.1 Dehalococcoidales bacterium | reverse complement strand
CGCTTCCGAAATGCCCCAGTTCGTGGGCGATGATTACCAGAGCAAGTACAAACAGAAAAGACAGGATTGTAATAAGTATGTTCATAATTATTCCGTTCCGATTAACATTACCCTTTTATAGGCACGGTCGGCTTCTTCCTCTATAGTATCAATGTCCGGTTGGTATACCGGGTGGTGTTCATTTAACACCTGTTCAATGATGGATGCGATGCGCGTAAATGGTATGTGTTTATTCAGAAATAATGCAACCGCTGCTTCACCGGCGCCGCATAGTACAGCAGGATAGGTTCCGCCCTGCATACCGGCATTTCTTGCCAGTTCCAGGCAGGGGAAAAGGCTGGTATCGGGTTCTGCAAATGGAAGGCAGCCGATTGAACTCCAGTCAAGCCGTGGCAGGTTCGGGTTGGACCAACGTTGAGGGTAGGTCAGGGCGTACTGGATGGGAAAACGCATGTCTGGATAGCTCAACTGCGCTTTGATCGTACCGTCTTTAAATTCGACCATCGAATGCACCAGGCTTGAAGGGTGGACCAGGACTTTGATATCGTTGTAGTTAACACCAAAAAGGTGATGGGCTTCGATTATTTCCAGGCCCTTGTTAAGCAAAGTGGCTGAATCAACGGTAACCTTTGGCCCCATCAGCCACGAGGGGTGTTTCAGAGCTTGTTCCGGTGTAACCTTTTCCAGCTGCTCACGGCTGTATTTGGCAAACGGACCTCCGGAAGCGGTGAGTATTATTCCGGAGACCGCTTGCTTTTCCCCTTTCAGGCATTGCCAGATTGCGCTGTGTTCACTGTCTACCGGTAATAGTTTTCCGCCGCTTCTGGCGATTTCGGAATTGATAATACCTCCTGCCATTACCAGGGACTCCTTGTTGGCAAGAGCGATCCTTTTGCCTGCTCTGGCAGCCCAGAGGGTTGGTTTGAGGCCACTGATTCCGGCAGGAGCCATCAGCACTGTGTCGATATCCGACAGTTCCATCATTTCCTGCAGGGAAATGAAGCTTGAACCCTGCATATCGTGTCTGTTTCCCTGGAAATGGATATAGCGAGGCTTGAATTCGTTTACCTGCTCTTCAAGCAGGATGGTATTTTTTCCGGCTGCAAGCGCAACAACCCGGAAGCGGTCGGGGAAGGAGCGTATAATTTCCAGTGTCTGCCTGCCGATGGAACCGGTGGAGCCGATTACGGCAATTCGTTTTAAACTAACCATACTACGTAATAGTATACCACGACAACCGCAAAAACTACGCTATCCATACGGTCCAGGCAACCACCGTGGCCGGGAACAGTCTTGCCGGAGTCCTTGGCGCTCATGTTACGTTTGAACAGGGATTCAACCAGGTCTCCGAACTGCCCGAAAATGCTTATCAGTGCTCCGATTATTATGGCTTCAGGCCAGCTGACAGGGAGATTAAAAAGAAAGACTACCAGGGGGCTCATTGCCATTCCGCCGACAAGCCCGCCGAAGGCTCCTTCCCAGGTTTTGGAAGGGCTGATCGATGGTGCAAGGCGTGTTCTTCCCAGCAGGCTTCCGGTAAAAAAGGCGGCTGTGTCCGAAGCAAAGGTTGCAAACAAGGCAAGGAAGACCCAGCCGGCTCCATCAGGAAGGAGCCTGAGTGATATCAGGTAGCTTAAAAGCAGGCCGGTATATATCACTCCGGCTATGGTCCATGCCCAGCTCAGGAAAGCAGCATCCTTTTGCTGTTTAAACAGATACCATATCAGGCTGGCAATTACACCGACGGTAAATATGACGGACTGGGAGATATAGTCAGAAAAATGCGGGCCTGCTATCAGGGCTGCAACCCAGATAATGCCAGCAACGGTTAAAGGTTTGACCCGCTGGTCGTGGTTTTTTACCAGCTTGAAAAATTCGAACAGGGAAAAAGCTCCCCAGATTGCTCCGCCCAGAGTAAGCCAGGGAATCGGTTTGTCAAACCATGTTGCAAGGACCACAACTGGCAGGAGAGCGAAAGCTGTGATCAGCCTTTGTTTGAGGTTATTCGCCGCCAAAACGCCTCTCCCTGGTTGTGAAAGCTGAAAGAGCGGCAGTCATCTGCTCCGGTTTGAAATCCGGCCAGAGGACGGAAGTAAAAAAGAGTTCGCTGTAGGCAAGCTGCCACATCAGGAAATTGCTGAGGCGCAGTTCTCCGCCGGTTCGTACCAGTAAATCTACATCGGGTATGCCTGAGGTGTACAGGTAACTGCTGAAGAGGTTTTCATCAATATCTTCAGCAGGCACTCCATCTGCGATGATTCTTTTTGCCGCTTCCACAATTTCACTTCTTCCCCCGTAATCGAAGGCAAGATTGACCGTTATTCCAGTATTGGTTTCGGTATTTTTTACTGCCTGTTCGATTCCTCTGGTAAGTTTGGGGGAAAGACGGTCCATTCTGCCGATGTGCTTGATTCTGAAACCCATTTTATCCAGCTTGCGGCTTTCCCTGGCAATATACTGCTCAAGCATATGCATCAGTTCGCTGACTTCTTCTGCTGGACGGTTCCAGTTTTCTGTAGAAAAGCTGTAAAGGGTTACATAGGGAACACTCTTTGAATTGAGGTGCTTGATGATTTCCAGGGCAGTGTTTGCACCGGCGCGGTGGCCTTCTATGCGGGGTAAACCGCGCTTCTCTGCCCAGCGCCGGTTGCCGTCCATTATTATGGCAACATGTTTGGGTAAATTGTGTTCCATTGGAGGCTATTTTACACTATCAGGAGCGATAAGGATAGCTGTATTCACTGTACTGCCCAAAAACACTGTCATTCAGAATACTTTCCAAATACAAATGTCATTCAGGGCACCCCCCCCATGTCACCCTTGTATCTTAAAAATAATGTAGTATGTTATTTAATAGGCGAGACAGGTCGAGTCACCCTGGGTAGTAACAATATACCGAGTCTCAGCATGGTCGTCTCGCCTTAAA
>JAQWDO010000144.1 GCA_028705415.1 Dehalococcoidales bacterium | reverse complement strand
CCCAAATCAATACCGGGAATATTACCGGAACCAGTGATATGCTTCCGGTGGATGCACAACTGAAGCTGATCCGTGCCTTGATGCTGGATGCTTCCAAAATCAGGATTCTTTATACCACCAGTGAAGTTAATTCAGAATCCGCAATTGCGGTTTATGAGGAACTTGCCCCCGGCTACGGGTTTGAAATTGTAAAATCGGGCATAAGTGTAGCAGCAGATATCCCGCTGGCCATTGATGGCCTGTTATCCAAAGTAGACTGCATTTCCAATCTTACCGATAACACAGTAGTCGGTTCCCTGCCGATTATTCTGGAAGCTGCCAATGAAAAAAATATTCCGGTATTCGGCAGTGAAATAGAACAGGTAAAAATTGGCTGCATAGCCGCCGAAGGGCTGGAATATTACGAGTTGGGAAAACAAACCGGCAAAATGGCAGCCAGGGTATTGAAGGGAGAGGCCACCGCTTCCGAGATCCCCTACGAAATAATTGAGGAAAGCCTCCTGTACATCAACTCTGATGTCATGGAAGAAATGGGCTTCACTCTGCCGGCAGGGCTTTCGGACAGGGCGATTGATGTAGCGGAGTAGTATCAGGAAAGTTAATAATTGGTTTATGTGGCAAAAGGTTTGGGCTAATAAAATACTATTAAGATTAGCAACTGGCATGAAGGGAATGCGGGTGATGCTTAACAAGCAGCCCGCCTTCCTTCCGTGCATGTTTTCGGGAGCATTAAAATGGATATGCTGATAAGCATACTGGAACAGGGGCTGATCTTTGCCATAATTGCAATGGGTGTTTACATCACCTACAAGATTCTGGATTTCCCGGATCTCAGCGTCGATGGCACTTACCCGCTCGGAGCAGCTGTAACAGCAGCCCTGATTTCTGCCGGAATGAACCCCTTGCTCGCCATGCTAATCTCAGTAGCAGCAGGTGCTGTTGCCGGGCTGGCTACCGGGCTTATCCATGTCAAGCTGAAGGTACGGGACCTTCTTTCCGGCATTATTACCATGACCGCTTTATATTCGGTCAACCTCCACATCGCCGGTAAGGCAAATGTTCCTATTTTCAATACTACTACCATTTTTAACAATGGTTTGGTTAACAGCCTGTTTTCAGGATTCCTGGCCCCTTACAAAACCCTTATAATCATTTGCATAGTAGCTATCGCCAGCAAATTGGCACTTGATTGGTATATGAAAACCAAATCCGGGTACCTGCTCAGAGCTGTTGGAGATAACCCGGTTGTAGTCACTTCACTGGCTAACGACAAGGGGAGGATTAAAATAATCGGACTGGTGATTGCCAACGCCCTGGTGGCCCTCAGTGGAAGCGTGATGGCCCAACAGCAGCGGTTTTTTGAAATACAGATGGGAACCGGCACTATCGTCATTGGTCTTGCTTCGGTAATAATCGGATTGAATCTTTTCAAACGTTTTCAACGCGTAAAACCGACAAGCTCTGTGATTGTGGGGAGCATTCTGTACAAAGCATGCGTTGCCCTTGCAATTACATACGGGCTCTCTGCAACAGATATGAAGCTGGTCACCGCAGTGCTATTCCTGGTAATACTGGTGCTGGGACGCGAGCGACGCGCAAGGAGAAAGAGCAATGCTTGACCTGAAACATATTTCCAAGATTTATAACCCGGGTACGATCAACGAAACATGTATTTTTCAGGATTTCAATCTTTTAATCAATGACGGTGAATTTGTTTCGGTAGTCGGCTCCAACGGAAGCGGTAAAACATCCATGCTTAACATCATCTGTGGTTCAATAGAAGTTGATTGTGGCGATATTCTTATCAACGGCGTAAATATTACAAACATGCCGGATTTTAAAAGGCACCGCCGCATAGGCAGGGTCTACCAGAATCCGGCGATGGGCACCTGTTCCAGTATGACCATCCTGGAAAATATGTCGATGGCAGATAACAAAGGTAAGCCTTTCTCCCTTACCTCCGGTACCAACAAAAAAAGAATCCCCCGTTACCGGGAATTGCTGCACCAGTTAGGCCTCGGGCTTGAAGATAAACTGGATACCCCGGTCGGCTCACTTTCAGGAGGCCAGCGCCAGAGCCTGGCGCTTCTCATGTCCACCATGACAGATATAGACTTTCTGATACTGGATGAGCACACCGCAGCCCTTGACCCCAGGACTGCCGAAGCAATCATGGAACTGACCGATAAAATCGTTCGCGATAAAGGCATGACCACCATTATGGTTACTCACAACCTGCGCTATGCAACCATGTACGGGAACCGGCTTATCATGATGCACCAGGGAAAAACTGTACTGGACAAAACCGGCGCAGAAAAGGAAGCTACCTCGATTAATGACCTGCTCGGGCTATTCAATATGATAAGCATTGAATGCGGGAACTAACAAAGTAGCTATACACAGCCACGACAATTTCCCAATTCAAAAAACAGGGCAGACAAGCAGCTCAGCAGAACCACTATGGAAAGATAAACAAGTACTGTATAGCGGGTTATAGTTGACGGATTCCGAAATACTTCTCAAGAACAACAGTAAAATTCAGACAATACAACGCCTGGTCTCCAACAGCCTCAGATGAGGTTATACAATTATAAAGTTCTAATCCAGATCTGTGGGCGGGTTCTGACTCATTCAACTTGGAATGCGGCTTTTGCTACTGCTTTTGAACCCGCATACACTGTTACCTGATATGTTCCCTGTTCATCTGGAACGTCAAAAGGAATATAAAAAGACTGGTCCGGTTCATATGGCCCCAAATCTGACGATAGGATTACTTCTTCAAGAGAGTCCTTATTGAGAAATGTAATTTTATCAAAGGTTACAGAGGCATCGATTTCGCCACTAATTACTATTCCTACCAGCATTTCATCTTCTGGTTGAAATACATGAGAGATACCAGTAGGGAATGGATAGTAGAGAGCATCCAACTACTAGGT
>JAQWDO010000143.1 GCA_028705415.1 Dehalococcoidales bacterium | reverse complement strand
ACCGCAGGCTTGCCCGAATTACGGCAGGCAATTTCTGCATGGTACAATAACCGTTTTGGTGTTAAGCTGGATAGTAATACAGAGGTTGTTCCCCTCATCGGTTCAAAGGAAGGGATCGGGCATATCGCCTTTTGCCTTATCGATCCCGGCGATTTAGCCCTGGTGCCGGATCCAGCCTATCCGGTTTATGGAATAGGTACAATCCTCGCCGGAGGAGAGCAATATTCCATGCCCCTTTTGGAAAAAAACGGCTTCCTGCCTGACTTTGATTCAATACCTGATGAGGTTTTAAAAAGGGCCAGGGTCATGTGGTTAAATTACCCAAACAACCCGACAGGTGCAACTGCCGGATTGGATTTTTTCAACCGTGCTGTAGAATTCGCACGGCGCAATGATATAGTGATCTGTCACGACAACCCCTATTCCGAAGTATGTTTTTCGGGAAACCGCCCACCAAGCATTCTTGAAGCAAATGGAGCAAAAGAGATTGCGATAGAATTTCATTCACTGTCCAAGACATTCAACATGACCGGCTGGCGCATAGGCATGGCAGTCGGCAACGCAGAACTGGTCAAAGCCCTCAATACATTCAAATCAAACCTGGATTCCGGGGTTCCACAGGCAATACAAAAAGCCGCCATCACGGCACTTGAAAGTCCGCCGGAGACCGTAAATGCTATCGTGGAAGTCTATCGAAAACGCCGTGATCTGATTTGCGAAGTACTTACTGATATCGGGCTTGAAGTATCGCCTCCGGATGCTGGCTTGTATATATGGGCAAAGGTTCCTGCGGGATACTCATCAGCAGAATTTACTGCTAGCCTGCTTGATCAGTGTAATATTGCGGTTACACCCGGTACAGGATACGGAAAATACGGAGAAGGTTTTGTCCGTTTCTCTCTGACTATCCATGATGCCTTGCTTGTAAAGGGGCTGTCCAGGCTTGGCTCCTGGAAGGACGACAAGCATCCATTTAAATCAAAATCCAGGTAAGCAAGCAAGAAAAGAGAAGAGAATGGCAAAAATCGCAAGAAAAACCTTTTCAACCGAAGAGGCCAGTGAAAAAGCTTTGCTGGTAGCAGTGGACAGCAGGTCCCGGAAAAACGTGTGGCCGGCAAGCGAATCTCTTGACGAGCTCGAACAGCTTGCCATAACTGCAGGAGCTACTGTAATCGGCAGAATCAGTCAGCAGGTTTGGAGCCCCTCTAAAAGCCACTATCTGGGCAAGGGCAAACTGGAAGAGCTCAAAGAGCTCAAAGAATCTCTTGACTATAACCTGCTGATTTTTGACGATGAATTATCTGCCTTGCAGCAGCGCAATCTTGAAAACGAAACCGGGGTGAAAATTATCGATCGGGTAGCCTTGATAATAGATATTTTTGCCAAACACGCCCGCACGCGAGAAGGTATCCTTCAGGTCTCTCTTGCCCAGAGCGAATATTTGCTGCCACGCCTGGCAGGGCAGTGGAGCCATCTTGAAAGACTCGGGGGAGGTATTGGCACCCGGGGCCCCGGAGAAACCCAGATCGAGACCGACCGTCGGCTGGCTCAGAAAAAAATCAGCCACCTGAAACAGCAAATTGAGGATATAAAAAAACAGCGGCATCTACACCGGCAAGCCCGCAAGCAAAGCCAGATTCCAATGCTGGCGCTGGTTGGTTACACAAACACCGGAAAGAGTACGCTTCTAAATGCTCTCAGCCACGCAGATATTTTGGCAGAGGACAAACTGTTTGCTACGCTCGACCCGACAACTCGCCGTGTTTCCCTGCCGGATAACACAATAGTGCTAATCAGTGATACAGTCGGCTTCATTCGAAAGCTGCCACCGGGTCTGGTATCGGCTTTCAGAGCTACTGTTGAAGAAATAAACCAGGCTGATATTCTTTTACACGTGGTGGATTTTTCCAATCCACACGCCGCCGAACAGTGCGACACAGTTGAGGAAATTCTTGAGGAAATGGAAATCTCTCACAAACCGAGGATTACTATCCTTAACAAGGTTGACCGTATCCTGGATACCTCCGTTCCCTGGAGCGAAAATAAAGCGATTGCTTTCTTAAAACAAGAGGTTAAGAACAGCCAACCGAATACGGTTTTTATTTCGGCAGCTCGCGGATGGGGAATTGAAAACCTCAAAGAAACAATTTCATCTATGGTAAAGGGTCCACTCATTTAAACCGGACACGGCTCTTAAAACTTTATACTTCAGCATCGGTTGCTCTAACTGCTTTTTTCCGACGGTATTCGTTTTAATATTTCATCAAATGCAGAAAACCATTTTATCTTAATTTCGTCCGGCCAGGAAGGATCAAAATCCGGAAACTTGTTGACCAGCATTTTGTCCAGGCCAGTTCCATTTGGAACTGGCTCATAGTGTGTTGCGGCACGGACAATTTCGGTTTTATTCTCAGTCTTTATTTTTGTCCTGCGTGCTGAAGTAGCTGCCCTGGCCTTGCGGTTTTTTTTAATCACAAATGGTGAAACGGGTATCCGGGCGTCGGTTGCCAGGTCGATAAAAAACTTTATGCACTTGCGCGCCACATCGGAATTAACCTGGAAATTTGCATGTAATATATCCTCTAACTGGGCATAGGTTGCAGTTTTAAAGTCAAAAGGCCCATTCAGAAAGAAACTGTAGTTGTTACGAGCTATTTGCGCCATTAATTCGTCCCTTTGCGTGTCTCTGGCGTCTACCAGGTTCCTCAAGTTGGCAGTCGGAATCCCCCGGTTATCAATCAGGCCAAGATAGCGCAAAGCCCCCATAAGTTGCGTGCCTGTGCTTCCCGAAAACTTGTCTCCCCAGTAACTGCGGTCAATCCGTGCAGGCACAGCTTCACGTAAACGGTCTAAAAAGTTCCAGAAAGAGCGGTATGAGACATATGGCGGCAATTGCCTGCGGCTGATATCCGACATTTTTCCTCCAGGACTATTTCGGTAATTATATG
>JAQWDO010000142.1 GCA_028705415.1 Dehalococcoidales bacterium | reverse complement strand
ACAGCGATAATTATGATACTGCACTGCTGGTTGCTGGCGATAGTGATTATGTTTATGCGCTCCAGGCGGTCAAAAATGCCGGCAAGCATGTTGAAATAACCCTTTTTGGGGGTGAAAATACCTCTGTGCCTCTTCGTAAAGTTGCCGATAAAGTTGTAAACATTGATGGCAGGTTCTTGCGCGGAGTATGGAAACAATCTGCAAATTCCCAGCATGGCAGTCACTAAAGCTTCTTTAAGAGAAAAATACCGCCGGATATTATCCAGGGAAACCGGAGTAATAAAAAAAGACCCCGGTGGCAGGTTGCCGGTTGCCATTGTGTACCCCAACAGTTACCGGATTGGCATGTCTAACCTGGGAGTACACCAGCTTTACCGTTTGCTTAACACTGACCCAGGCTCGATGGCAGAGCGCTTTTTCTATGAAGGTGCCAACCAGCCGGTTATCAGCCTTGAGTCTTTTGCTCCACTGGCGGAATTTGGCCTGGCAGCCTTTTCGGTTTCTTATGAGTTGGATTATTTCCACATCCCTCAAATACTTCGCTCAGCAGGCATTCCGGTCTATTCTGTTGACAGGGATGATGGAGTGCCCCTGATGATAGCCGGGGGAGCCTGTATCATGGCAAACCCCGCGCCTCTTATCCCGTTCTTTGATTGCCTGGCTATAGGAGAAGCTGAAGTACTTCTGCCTCAGATAATCAAAACCGTAAGGGAATCCGGCAGGAGCCGTTGCGAACAGCTTAAAGCGCTGGCAGAAGTGCCCGGCCTGCTGGTTCCGGGATATTCAGCCAGCATGCCGGTTAAACGTCTGTACCTGAATGATCTGGATAGCCAGCCATGCCATACCGTTGTAGTTACGCCGGATACAGAGTTTGGTCATATGTTTATGCTGGAGGTTGAGAGGGGTTGTGCCCGTGGATGTAACTTCTGCCTGGTCAACAAGGTTTTCAGCCCGCTGCGGTTTAGACGTTTGGAAAACCTGCTTCAAACTGCCAGAGAGGGTTTGCGCCAGCGCACGCATATAGCACTGGTTGGACCGATAGCTTCAGCGCATCCGAAAGTGGAGGAACTGGTTGCCGGTATCCGGGCTATGGGTGGACAGGTTTCTACCAGTTCTCTGGCGGTAAAACTGCTTTCTTCCCGCTTGTTGAATGAGCTGGCGCTGGCGGGAGCCAACTCGGTGACCCTGGCGCCGGAAGCCGGTACGGAGAAACTCAGGCGGAGCATTGGCAAACCGCTTGCAGAGGCAGAAATCCTTGAATCAGTAGCAAAGGTATCCGAAGCCGGTTTAAATGGCCTTAAATTGTATTTCATGGTAGGGCTGCCGGGCGAACAGCAAGAGGACATCATTGCTTTGAAGGAATTGGTACTGCAATGCCTGAAAGAGTTTGGGCGGCGCAGTGTCAGTATCAATATCGCCCCTTTTGTACCCAAACCGTTTACATGTTTTGAGCGAGAGAGTATGTTGCCGGCTGGGATGCTGGAAGAAAGGCTTGGGTATCTTAAGAGCGAACTCAGTACTGCCAGGATTAAAGTAAAAACGGAAAGTCCGGCATGGAGCCGTGTGCAGGCTGTTCTTTCCAGAGGTGATGATAAACTTGCTCCGGTAATTGCTTCGTTGGAGAAACCAACCCTTACCGGCTGGAGGCGGGCGCTGGAATCTGCCGGTATAGATGAGCAGGATTACCTCGGGCATATCCCGGAAGGCAGGAAACTGCCGTGGGGTTTTATTTCTTTATAGGTTTTGGGTAGTGTCCGGTTTCTCAAAAAGTGTGTCACCTTCGCGCACCAATAAACACGTGTCACCCTTGAGTGAAGCGAAGAGTCTTATAAGAACCGGGCCCGCCCAAACAATAAATGTGTCATTCAGGGCGCCTTACACAAACAAATGTCATTCAGAGCGAAGCGAAGAATCTCACACGGATTGTGCCCGTACTCTAAAAAATTGTGTCACCCTTGTATCTTAAAAATATTGTAATATTTTATTGAATGGGCGAGACAGGCCGAGTCACCCTGGGTAGTAACAATATACCGAGCTCGAGCATGGTCGTCTCGCCTTAAAATAAAAGAGCCCGAACAGTTGCATGGGCTAACCAAGCCCGCATTTTGCAAGGATGGGCGAAAAGGGAGGAGAACCGGATGGATACTTATGTTGGGATAGATATATCCCGCGCTACCCTGGACGTTGCAGTTTACGGTGACGACAAACTTCGGCAATATAAGAACAACCCGGGTGATATCGAAACGCTATGCAGCCTTATGAACAAGATAAAACCTGCCCTCATCGTTTTTGAAGCCACCGGCGGTTATGAGATGCCCCTCTATATCGCACTTGACCAGGCCGGTCTGCCGGCTGCTCCGGTAAACCCCAGACAGGTAAGAGATTTTGCCAGGGCAACCGGGAAACTGGCCAAGACAGACGCACTGGATGCAATGATCATTGCCCGTTTTGCATCAGCAATACGTCCTAACCCACGCCCAATACCGGAAAGCCATGAGATAAAGGAGATCGTTGCCAGGCGTAACCAGCTGGTAAACATGATTGTTGCTGAAAAGAACAGGCTCCACAACACTCGCGGAAAGATCAAGGAGCGTATTCAGGCCCATATCGAGTGGCTGGAAGAAGAGCTGGATAGTACAAACAAGGAATTATCACAGGCTATCGAGGTTAATCCGGAGTGGCAAAATAAGAACAACCTGCTCCAGAGCGCGCCCGGAGTCGGTCCAGTTCTTGCTACCACTCTGCTTGCCGAATTGCCTGAGCTTGGCAACCTGGACAGAAAGCAGATAACTGCCCTTGTCGGTGTTGCACCTCTTAACCGTGACAGTGGAACCTTGCGTGGCAGGCGTACCATCTGGGGTGGTAGGGCTACAGTAAGATCAGCTTTGTACATGGCTACCCTGGTTGCAACCCGATGCAATCCTGTAATCAGACAGTTCTACCAGCGATTGGTTG
>JAQWDO010000141.1 GCA_028705415.1 Dehalococcoidales bacterium | reverse complement strand
TCTGGAAAGCGACATCGTGGATATTTGCTTCTTTTATGCTGGTCGAACTTTTAACTTCGTAAATATCCCAGGCATCATTTTCAACCGGATTCAGTACATCAGCCCTGGCATACAGGCGGCCGGAGAGTATGCCCGCTTCGAAAAGAGGTTTGCGGGAAAAGAGAAGCCTTTCTGTCTGCCGGGTATTTCCGATAAAATTATCCACGGGGATATCGATTCCTTCGGGGAAAAGGCTTTTGGCAAAATGCCCGACTGTATTGCCTTCATCGAACCGGTGCTGGGTGGAAGTGCTGACGGGAGGCAATATACCTGCATTATTAACATATGTCCATAGCAGAAGGGGGCAGCGGAGGCCGGACAGGTATTTTGATTTGGAAAGCAATCTGGATGCCAACTATTTCTCCTGTGAAAGCCAACCGGAACCAGGGAGATAATTCAGGACTTACCGGAAACTCCCATAAAACCTGGTATCGGCTCTATTGTTTGAGTACAGCATACCATAATCCTGTACTATTCCATGACAAAAAAAGCGCTTAAAGGCCAAGCCAGTCCACGGTTTTCTGGAAAAGAGAAGTAAAGAATTCCATTACGCTGTCTTTATATGCAGCCAGCGGTTCTACCCCGGCAAAAGCAAGGCCGATTGCTATAAACAGCGCCAGGAAAAAGGTTGGGACCAGTTTTGGGCGCCGCCAGCTGTTGGTAGAAAGAACCCTGGCCAGATATACAAATATTACCAGTTCGACTATCAGTATAAAGACGTAAGCTGAGTAATCTGTGTCAAGACTTAGCCGGATTATCTGAACACCTGCCAATATAATCAGTCCGACCAGCGCCAGCACTGCCAGATTCAGCACCAGTTTGTAGAGTGCACCTAACAGTCCGAAGCGCGTGGTAAGCCGGCGGTGCCATTTATCAATCGCAAATATTGCTGACGCTCCGGTTATGAGTGGCAGGGAATATCCAATTTCGCTGATGTTACTTATTACCAGCCCGGCAAGGAATCCGGCCAGCACTGACAGTGCCGTTTTTAACCAGGGCATCCATGGCTTTTCCCTGTCGGCCGGTGATGCAGCATCTTTCCTGAACGGGTTTTTCAGCACCGGGCCAAATATTTTTAATGGAAAAGCCGGATTTTTATGGGCCGGCTGGATTTCTATTGTAACCTCAACCTGGTCGCGTGTACTGTTACCCGCGTTTTCCAGAAGTATTGGTAATTTGCACCGGGTTTTGCCTTCCACTGTGCTTATTGCGGTGGCTTCCAGTGTTATTTCCAGTGGCAGGGGATCAGTGGTGGTTGATTTTACTTCCAGCACTTTTAACCATGGGGCCGGGGCATCATCTGCCCAGAACCTGGTAAAAGAACCACCGGTATTATCAACCGTTATCAGGGCAGTTTGTTTTTCTCCCGGAGCGATGTCTTTGAAGCAGATAAAGAGAGGGCTGACAACCAGCCGCGGCGGCACATCAACCGGGCTGGTTTCAAGATTCTTGAGGATATTATAAGCTTCATTAATGCGCTTGAGTTCTTCTTCAGCCTTACTGCGAACCTTTTCGGGCAGGTTCATTGTTTTATCAGGGTGGAGCAGTTGCGCCTTGTAGATATACTGCGCCTGAATTTCCCCGGCGTCAGCAGTGGTGGGGACTCCCAGTATGCGGCAGGCTTCTTCGAAATTCATGATACTAACGTTTGGTTATCGACCTCGGCGGCGGAAGCAGCTTGGAGGCATCTGAAATCGCCTGGGAGAAAACTTCCCTGGTGACTTTGTTGCCCAGTTCGGCACGGGTCGCCATTTTTTTTAAAAAATCCTGTTCGGCATCATCGGTGCCGATGGTAATGATATCTATATTATCGGCCTTGGCCTTTTCGGCTTCCTTGATGGCATTGCGTTTACTGTCCGGGCGGCCATCGGTGGCAATAACAATCACCTGGGTTTTATCCTTTTTATCCAGGTAGTAATGTGCCATTTTAATGGCTTCAGCCATGTTGGTTGACCCGCCCGCCTGCATTTTTCTTATATGCGCCTGAATTATTTTAATATCACCGGCAGGTGCACAAATATGGTTAGCGCTTGAGCTGAAACCAATCAAACCAACCTGATAGCCTTTGTCGAATGCGTCTTTGCTGAAAGCCAGGGCTCCGTTTTTAGCCTGTTCCAGCTTGGTGCCAGCCATGCTGGCGGAAGTATCGATTGCCAGGTAGACATAGGCACTGTCGTGCTCGAAGCGCACTCCGGTGGGTTGCCCATTATGTTTCATGGTGGTATTGCCGATGGTGATCGATACCTGACCGGGTGTTCCGGTATTGACCAGCTCTATGCCTTTCTTTTCAACCATAAGCCATCCGCCTTCATGATATTCCAGAGTTCAGTATAAAGCTTAAACTGGCTTTATATCAAGACTTGCCTTTTGCCAGGTATGGCGCGCTCACTTTGAATCAAGTATTGACTCGTCTGTATCAATTACATAATATTTACATCAAACAGGGGAAGTAGAGTATTTGCAGATCAGGTCGCCAGTGAGAAAAAATAAAGTAACCGACTATCTGATATATGAAAGCGCTGCCCGACAGGAAGGCTGGGCGAAGCTGGTTTTTTTAGGGGTCATCCTGCTGACGTTAATTCCGGCGATAATCCTGATACAGATAGATTTGATCGGCGCCTGGGTCATGTTTGGAGCAACCGTTTTGGACGCTGCTCTTATCTATTTTATTTTTCCCCGCAAGTACCAGATATACACCAGCGTAGTAAAAATCGTACTTGGCGGACCATTCAGTTTTAAGTTTCCGCTTTCCTCAATCAAAGAAGGCCGGCCAGTTGACGGATCAGCTTCCTTTGTATACGGAGGTTTACGGCTGGCTTCTTCTAATAAAGGTGTGGTTGAGATAAAACGCCGCGGCTCAATGGATGTGGTTATCTCTCCGCTGGATCCAGACTCCTTCATAGAGCAATTGAATCGTGCTGTTAAGGAACACGGTGGCCT
>JAQWDO010000140.1 GCA_028705415.1 Dehalococcoidales bacterium | reverse complement strand
CTCTTCTCCTGGAGAGAAACAGCATATTTACCGATCCCCAGCGGCCACTGGCAACCAAAGAAGGAATCTACGAAATAGGCGGGCCCGGCAAAAATTCACCGGTACTGATAACCAGTAATTTTTCCCTTACCTATTTCCTGCTTACCGGTGAAATCGAAAGCAGCCGCGTGCCAAGCTACCTGCTGGTTAAAGATACCGAAGGCCTAAGTATTATGACTGCCTGGGCAGCCGGTAAATTCAGCGCTGACAATATCGCCCGGTTTATCAAGAAATGCGGCATCGAGGAAAAAATTTCCCATCGCAAGCTTATTATTCCCGGTTATGTTAATTTTGAGAGTAGCGGACTTGAAGAAGAACTCGATGGTTGGGAAATCTTGATCGGTCCCAGGGAAGCAGCCCACCTTCCCGGATACCTCAAGAAATGGGAGGCAGAACAATGATATTGGTTGCCGAAAACATAAATACAGTTTCTAAAAGTATCGGTGAAGCTTTGAGGGAACGCAACGGAAAACCGATTCACAAGCTTGCCTCGGCTCTTACTCAATCCGGAGCCGATATGCTGGATTTAAACATAGGCCCAGCCCGTAAAGACGGGGTTGAACTTATGGACTGGCTGGTAAGAAATGTGGAAGAGGCCAGCCCCCTTCCGCTGTCTCTCGATACTACCAATGCCGATGCCATCGAAAGCGGCCTGAAAGCAGTATCCCAATCCGCACTCATCAATTCCGTGTCACTTCAGCCGGAAAGGCTGGAAAATCTGCTCCCCCTGGCAACCAAATATAATGCTGATATAATCGGGCTTCTCTGGGGCTCGGAAGGTATGCCCCGCGACGCCAATGAACGCTGTCTGCTGGCAGTCGACCTGATTTACCGGGCAGGAGAAGCAGGTATTCCACCTGAAAGGATATGGATTGACCCGATCGCAACACCGGTTACCGTAGATACTTTTCAGATAAAGGCCTGTCTCGAATGTATGAGCATGCTTTCGGAAATTGCTCCGGGCTGCCGATCTATTGTCGGCCTTTCCAACATTTCGGGCGGAGTGCCTTCACACCTCAGAGGATTTTTCAACCGGACCTTCCTTGCTATGTTGACTAAATATGATCTATACGCTGCTATATGCGATCCCCTGGATAAAGAACTGGTGCAAATTGCACGAGGAGAAAGAAAACCGGTTGTTGATTTGATCCACCGGTTGATGGAAGGAGAGGAAGTTGATGCTGACAGGCTCAGCCCAAAGGAACTGGAGTACTACAAAACTTACCGGGTAATCTCAGGAGAGGTTCTGTATTCAGATTCATGGCTGGACATCTAGGTTTTTTTAGTGACCGCCTCCTCCTGTAGGGATTATTAAATTACGATGTCATCCTCATTTTCTTATGCCCATCCAGAGGCAGTTTTCTGCCGAAGGATCTTCCCCGTAATAGCGCCCGTTGCAACCCACACTGTCTTCCTGAGGAGGGCGTCAGCCCGACGAAGGATCTTCCCCGTCATAGCGCTCGCCGTAACATAAGGGAATGTTCTCGTATGAACGGGCACAATCCGCGTGAGATTCTTCGCTGACGCTCTGAATGACAAAAGGGGACGCTCTGAATGATATATTTATCATATAGACGGGCACAATTCTTATAAGACCCTTCGCTTACGCTCGAGGGTGGCATGAAGTGCCCAGGGTTACCCAGGGAAGCAAGTGGTAACGAGGAAGTCAAGAATGACGTGCGTGTCAGAATTTGCATCCGTTCGACCAGATAATTATCGCCGGTTTCTAAGAACAAGACTCCCCGGCTTGACGACTCCGCTGACACATACTCCCGGCCCAATCCAGGAGCCAGATCCGATAACCGTGCCTGCATTAATACTGGCATTTATGCCGGTAGAAACATTATCGCCGATGATTGCACCCAGTTTTCTTCTCCCTGAATCCAGGCCGCCGACTTTTACGTTCAGATTATCAAACCTTAAATTGGCAACCTGCGTTCCTGCACCAAAATTGCATTTCTCGCCAATGACGCTGTCTCCAATGTAAGTAAGGTGAGGCACTTTGGTTCCAGCCATAATAATGGAATTCTTTATTTCTACAGACGCCCCTATGTGGCAGCCATCTCCTATCGAGGTATAAGGCCTCAGAAAGCAATTGGGGCCGATATCACAGCCGGAACCAACTACAACCGGGCCACAGATATAACAGCCGGAACGTATAACTGTACCCACCCCAATGTCAACATCCCCTATAACTACCGCACCTTCTTCGATCATTCCCAGGTTCTTCATTCCTGCGGGCTTGTATACCCATTCCCCTCCATTCAACAGATCCCAGGGGTTGGAAAAGGTAAGCCATCCTTCCAGTTTACGCCAGCCGAAAGCTATACCCTTGTCAATCAGTGCCTGTATGGCACCAGGAAGTTCATATTCCCCCCGCTGTGAAATGCCCAGCCTTGCAATAACCGGAAAAATCTCCCGGTTGAAGAGGTAAATCCCGGCGTTGGCAATATTTGTTGGTGGAGGGTCAGCTTTTTCCACAATACGGCTTATCTTTTCGCCCTCCAGGCTTACTACCCCCATACCGCGGGCATCGGACACCTGAATAATTCCCATTGCCGGAGAAGGCAGGCCAGCAAGCATGGCAATATCCTGCGGTTTATAAAGGGTATCGCCATTAACCACCAGAAAAGTTTCCCCAACCAGGGGCTCGATCTTTAAAATTGCATCTGCCGTACCCCTGGGCTCGTCTTGCCTGCAGTATTCGACGACTGCTCCCCATTTATTTCCATTTCCAAAATACTGCTCTACCTGACTGGCCTGGTAACCGGTTACCACAACTATTTCTTTCACTCCGGCATCAACCAGTATGTTGAATAGATGTTCAATAATTGGTTTGTTGGCTACAGGCAGCATAACCTTGGGACGCACATCCGTAAGCGGACGCATCCGGGAGCCTTCTCCAGCAGCCAGAATTACCGCCTTCATTTAAAACATAATTCCTTCCCGGCAA
>JAQWDO010000139.1 GCA_028705415.1 Dehalococcoidales bacterium | reverse complement strand
GCTATGAAAGATAATACATAGGAAGTCTAGGTATAGCCTTTAATTCCGCATGGCAAACCAGGAAAAGACAGCGTTCAATAGTCAAACAGATCTCACCGGCAGGGTAGCTGTAGTAACCGGTGGGGCTCGAGGAATCGGTCTTGTTATTTGCTCGCATCTGGCAGATGCCGGGGCAAGGATTGTTATCGCTGATTATGATCAAGCGGCCGGGAAACAGGCCGTACAAGCCCTGAACAAGACCGATGCAAGTTTTGTATGCTGCAATGTTGCTGATGAACTGCAGGTCCAAAAGATGGTTGCTGAAACACTTGAAGCGGAAAATCGGATTGATATTCTGGTAAATAACGCCGGCATATATCCTCAAAAGCCATTGCTGGAGATGACCGGGAATGACTTTCGTCATGTTGTAGAAGTAAACCTTGTCGGAACCTTTCTATGCAGCCGTTATGTGGCTGCGTCAATGGTTGAAAACAGGTGTGGCGGAACAATAATCAACATGGCTTCTATTGAGGCAGAGCGTTCCTCTTCTGAAGGAATGAGTGCCTACGGAGCATCCAAGGCAGGTGTGGTCATGCTGACCCGGAGCCTTGCCGGAGAACTGGGCAAGTATGGAATACGGGTGAATGCCGTGTCTCCCGGTGGAATTATTACGCAGGAAATGGCTTCTAAAGTTAACCAGGCAGATAACCAGAATCGCCGGATCCAGTATTCCAGATTGAAAGAGTTTTTAAAACGGGTGCCGCTGGGAAGAATGGGAGAAGCAGATGATGTAGCCCGTGCAGTACTGTTTCTTGCAAGTGATATGTCTTCATATATAAACGGAGAGACTATTAAGGTAGATGGCGGGTACATGGTTTCCTGAACGCAGCGGTACCCGGAGATATTAACAGGAGAAAAAATGTTCGAGGGTTCTAAAATACATGGCTCACAGCCAATAGGGAAGACTCCTGTGGCACTGGAAGTCTTCCGGGAAGTCAACCGGACATTCCCGGGCACGGCAGAAATTCGGGAGTGGCACAGTAATGGAAAAAAAATATTTGGCTGGCTTTGCACTTACGTGCCGGAAGAAATCCTCCATGCTGGCGGGATACTGCCTGTTCGGATTACCGGATATGATCGTGAAACCGAGCTGGATGAGGGCAATGCCTATTTATACAATAATAACTGTTCGTTTTCACGCAGTTGTCTGCAAATGGGCCTGACCGGCCAGTACAAGTTTCTCGACGGTGTTGTTGGCGGGTCGACGTGTGATGGTGCCAGAAGGCTTTTTGACCTCTGGCGGGAATATATCGGAACGCCTTTTCACCATGTTCTTACCGTTCCGAGAAAATATACCGACAGGGCACACCGGCTTTACCTGGAAGAGGTAGAACTGTTCAAGCGCCATCTTGAAGAGCATTTGGGTATAAACATAACCGATGAGAGCTTAATGGCGTCAATTGAGCTGTACAATCAAACCCGTTTATTGCTGAAAGATCTTTATGAACTGAGGAAAAATCCCTCACCTCCCATCTCGGGAGCTCAGGTTATGGAAGTTCTGGATGCCTGCTTCAGGATGCCCAAGGAAAGTTTCAACCTGCATTTGAAAGCGTTGCTGGAAGAGCTGAAAAAATCTCCCGGTGGTTATTCAGGGCGTGCCCGCCTGATGATTTCCGGAAGCGTTCTTGCCAACCCGGATTTTATAGCATCGATCGAACAGCAGGGAGGAATGGTTGTAGCAGATGAACTTTGTACCAGTACCCGGTACTGGGGCGACAGGGTAGATATCAAGGAGGGGGACTCTCTCTTAGCGGCGCTTGCGCGCCGCTATCTTAACAATTATCCCTGCGCAAGAATGTTCCCTTCGGAAGAGCGCTTCCGCCGTATAGTTGAAACTGCAGGGGACTTTAAAGTGGATGGAGTAATCAGCGAAATAATCCGTTATTGTGTGCCTTATTCACATGACCTGCCGCTGCTGACAAAGCGGCTGGCAGATGTTAATATCCCGGTGCTTTCAATTGATCTGGAATATGGAAGCTCCGGTTCCGGTCAAGTTGCTACCCGGGTACAGGCATTTCTGGAAATGATCGAGGCAAGAAAATGACTATAGCAAAAACCAGCAATAAAATTAATTCCATCGTAAGAGCCTGCCGGATAATTCTCAGTATGATTGAATCTGATCCCAATGCAAGGGAGAGCCAGAAGAAGTATTACCACATGCTTTTAAAGTATTACACACGCCTTCGTGACGCCCGGGAGAACAACCAGTTTATTGCCGCACACACCGTGTTCTTCCCGGCAGAGATCATTCTTGCCATGGATTTGGTTCCAATGCACACCGAAACCACAACCTGGATGACTTCACTGTTTACCGGTGAATGCAGTGACCTTCTGGCCGCCGGAGCACGCATGGGAATGGCAACTGAAATATGTGCTCCCCATCGCGGAATGGCTGGAGCTTTTGCCTGTGGTGCCATTCCGAAGCCGGATGTAATGGTATGGTCCAATATGGTATGTGATAATACCGCCAAGAGCGGCGAACTGGTTATGGATATATGTGATTGCCCCGGTTTTTTTCTGGACCGCCCTTTTAAGGATAGTCCCCTGGAAAAGGCTTATATGGCAGATGAAATCAGGGATATGATAGCTTTTCTGGAGGCTCAATCCGGAAAAAAGATGGATTACGACCGGTTGAGTGAGGTAATGGAAAGAACTGACCGGCAAATTCAACTGGTAAGAGAAGTAAACGAGTTGCGTAAAAATATCCCGACTCCTTTCAGCCCCCTGGGTTTTCTGGAGCTGCTGACAATAGATTATCTTTTTCCCGGCCAGCCTGAATCTATTGATTACCTGGTAACTTTGAAACAGGAGCTCGAGCAGGCGGTTAAAGAAAAAAAGGGGGCGGTACCAAATGAACGTTTCCGGCTTATGACGCTGTTTATTCCACCAATGTATTTGATGGCATTCCTGGAAAAGCTGGCTGCCCAGACCGGTGCAGTTTCGGTGATCGAGCCGTTTTTTACCTTTTGGGGTGACGGAAAGCTTGAT
>JAQWDO010000138.1 GCA_028705415.1 Dehalococcoidales bacterium | reverse complement strand
GCAGACGAAGTGGTTTCAGCAGTGTTGTTGCAGCCGGCAATAAACGCCATTGAGAACAAACCGGCTCCACCCGCCGCCAGGCTTGCCTCTTTTAAGAAAACTCTCCGGCTCACCCTCTTTGGCTCCTTTCTGTCTGCCATAAAATCCGCCTCCTTCAAACGGTTAGCTAAACTGCCAGCTTGGTTGATATTATAATAATTCCTTCAAGCGGATAATAAATAGTCAACCACCGGAGCCAGGTCGGATTCGACTTTAACACTGTCAATAACTTTGATGTTTTCCGGTGTCTGCAGGGCATCGGCTTCAGGAATTTCAGCAGAGGAAACCACCCATGAACCTTTAACCGGCTTTAGGCTCTGGTTGTGCATATCCGCCACACCAAAACCTTCGATATCAAACCAGCCTTCGGTAGCCCGGTATTCAATGATCATATCCGGGCGGCAGAACTTGTCCCGGTCAGATATCAGGGCCAGGTTGAACAATTCATCGTCGATGTAAATCAGCATCATGCCGGAAGTCAGGTCGCTCACGACTTTCATATTGAACCATTCCCTGTCCTGGCTGATATTGGCCGCCTGGGCAACCGAGTTTTCATAATGGGTTCTTACGCTTACATACTTGTTGAGCTTTCTGGAATGGATAACAAAATCCGGTACGGTGAACAACTCAAAATGGATATACCTGAACTCGATCTTGCCGATTTTTTCCGGTGGTACAATCGGGTTGTAACTGCCTTTGGGGGCTACTGCCACGCGGTCCCGGGGCTGGAGATCGGGCAAATTGAAGCCATAAATCTCATCTGCATCCAGCAGGTTGATAAGGGAAAGGGCAATCCAGTTGCCATAGGCCTTTTTGTGCATTTCCGGTATGGTAGTGGTAACAATGGCACCGGCTGTTTTTTCGAGCTGCGAAACAGTGATAATCCCTTTCAGGGCATTGAACAGCGGGTCGAACAGTTCCCTTTCCATCCAGTTATTCATATCGGCAAGGAAACGCAATAATGCTTTTTCGCCAGTAATTTCAGTCAAGCCCAGGTTTTGTACCACCTTGTCTGCAGCCTTGTTATATTGCTTAATAAGATGGTTGGTATCAGAAAAATCGCGGTCGACAGTATGGTGCACCAGAGCTTTGCGCACCGTATCAAACTGTGAATAGAACTGGTCCTTGACATTGCCGGGAATGCGGATTATCTCCGGCGAAATTTTAATCTCAGGATGCTTGCTGATAAAATCGGCAAGTTTTGAATATTCTGTAATCCATTTGCTGGTCATATCATCGTTTCCTTTCCAAGATTATTTTAATTTAAGAAATGTAATTATTTGCTTTTTTCAAGTATCTTCCCAGCAGTCCGGATATAACCAGCCCTGCACCTCCAGCCAAACCCAGGTAATACCCGGGTAAAAACTGTGTAAAAAAGGTAACACTGCGAGCCGGGGCACGGTAGGTGCTCCAACCGGTAAGGGAGATGTCGTATTCGCCAAGATTGCCGGAAAGAATAAAAGCTGCGGTTCCCAGGTAAACCATGTAAACCATGCCGGTTATGACCAGCAGCCATCTGGCTTTTTTATTCCTGGCCATGCTCCCCAAAACAACCATACCAATGCTGACTCCCAGGTAAACATAGGCCAGAACTGTCTGGTAATATGGGGTCTCCTGGTCAAGAATGTAAACTGTCAGCTGACCCATATTGTGGCTCAAGCCATAGCCAAATATCTGAATAGCATCTCTCTGAACGCTAAAACCCTGTACGGTCAGATCGGCTGTCCACCATGGCATCAAAAATGAGGCCACAAAAAGTGCTGCGCTGGCGGCAGCCAGCCCGTAAAATACCAGCTTTTTTATTGTATCCATACTTCTATCCGTTTGTTTTAATCACAACCACCACTATTTGAGTTTTATCGGGGAGCCCGGGTAAAACCAGGCTCCCCATTTTTCCGATATTAACAGATCCAAAGGCTATTTAGGCACAGCCCATAATGGCTTGCTTCATAACGCCTTTGGCGGCTGATACCTTCCACTTGTTGCCAGGGTTGGAACCGCTGGCAGCCATGGGGCTGGTACCGGTTAAACCTGCTTCAGCCGCAGCCTCGGCATTCTCCATGGTGATGGCCTTGCCCTTGATGGCATCTTCAGCCTTGGTAGCTCTGTACGGGTTGTTGTGAACCGCGTTCAGGCATATGCGGGCGTTGCCACCGCCAATGGCGGCTGCACAGTTAACAATCGGGAAGTCGATTGCTTTGCGTATTGCCATTTTCACAAACCAGCTCTTTACACCGGAAGCCGGCGCCGGTATCTGGATCTCTTTGACGATCTCGTCTTTTTCCAGAACGGTGGAGCCGGGTATGGCTACAGCCCAAAAGTCCCCGGCGGCAATTTCCCGCCTGGTGGTAATGACAGTGGCATCCAGAGCCACCAGGGCCGGAGCGGTATCCGAAGGATTGACTGCTATACAGGCACCTATTGCACCGAATATGGAGTGATAGCGGTTATCTCCCATCATGGCAAAGCACATGTTGCCGCCTTTGCGGATACAGTCAAAACGGTTGTCGTTACAGCGGAAATACCAGCAGCGGTTCATCTGGCAGATGTTGCCGCCGATGGTCCCCATTTCGCGGATGTGCGGCGAAGCAGTTTTGCGAGCCGCTTCAGCCAGGCAGCTGTACTTGGTTTTAACGGTAGTGTTGATGGCAATATCTTCCAGCCTGGTAAGGGCACCGATTTTAAGTGTGCCGCCTTCCTCTTTGATGTAATCGAGGCCGGGGATACTCTTGAGGTTTACCAGTTTGGTTGGATACAGTGCATCCGGCAGCACGGAAAAACGCAGCGTGCCGATAATATCAGTGCCGCCGGCTGTGGCCATGGTGCCTTCTTCTGCCAGTGCGGCAGCTGCTTCATCCAGGGATGTGGCATTTATGTGTTCAAATTCTACTATTGTTTTCACTTTATTCCTCCTATGCCTTTCCCAGCACTTTAAGGACCTTCTCCGGAGTCTGCGGATGGTGGTCTACAAATTTACCGATAGCGTTGTAAACCGCAGAAGCAGTAAC
>JAQWDO010000018.1 GCA_028705415.1 Dehalococcoidales bacterium | reverse complement strand
GTACTGAATTCGTTCGTCGTTTTCTATATTGTTTACTATAACAGCCCGACCAGAGTCTATTTCGTCAAGGCTCAGGGAGCGATTCAGCAAACCTTTCTGGAGGTAAAACTTGGGCAGCTTGTACGATATCGCCGGAATGAGCTGTAAACCAGAGGAATCGAGCAGAATAAGAGAAACGCCTCCTCCAACCGACTCAGATGTAGTTCTGACCACAAAATCCAGCTTTTCCTTCAAGCTGCAGTCGGATACTGCAAAACTCAGCGCCCTTTTCAAGGAATCGGCGTACAATGTTTTCTTGTCCATCATGCCATCAACCTTTTATTACACCTACCGGCCGGGTTCTCGCAACCGGTTTGGATAAACCTGCTCCTGTAACCACATCAATTACAGAAGTTATATCTTTATAAGCAAGGGAGGCTTCTTCAGCAATACCGGAAAGACTTCCGGCCTGTACCACTATACCGCGGCCGGCCAGTTCCTTAACAAACTCCCTGCCGTCAATAATTCTTTTTGCTTCTTTCCGGCTTTTCATCCTGCCGGCTCCATGGCAGGTAGATCCAAATGTTTCCTCCATAGCCGTCTGGGTTCCGGTCAGTATATAAGAATATCGCCCCATATCACCCGGTACCAGAACCGGTTGCCCGATTGCTGAATACAATTCAGGCAGTTGAGCATGACCGGGAGGGAAAGCCCTGGTCGCCCCCTTGCGGTGAACGCAGAGGCTCCTGGCCTTGCCTTCAAGACTATGGCTTTCTATCTTGGCGATATTATGGCTTACATCGTATACCAGATCCAAACCAATTGAATTTTCACAGGCATTAATTACGGATGCAAATGCCTGCCGGGCATGGTGGGTGATGATTTGACGGTTCGCCCAGGCATAGTTGGCCGCACTCCTCATCGCTCCCAGATAGCTGTTACCCTCTTTCGAACTAACCGGAGCGCAGGCAAGCTGCCGGTCTGGTACACTTATTCCGTACCTGGGCATAGCTTCCAACATCACTTTTATGTAATCATCGGCTACCTGGTGCCCCAAACCTCTTGATCCGGTATGTATCCAGACAAGCACCTGCCCTGTTTTTTCTATGCCCATTACCCGGGCCGCTTCTGGTTCATATATCTCGTCTACCACTCCAATTTCAACAAAGTGATTTCCGGAACCAAGCGTCCCCAGCTGTAGTGAGCCACGCTCCCTGGCGTGGAGACCAACTGCATCAGGATCAGCTCCTGCCACCTGCCCGTTTTCTTCGGTATACAGCAGATCATCGTAGCGGCCATACCCCTGTTCAACCGCCCAGCACGCTCCACCAGTCAACACACCTTCCATATCTCTCTTGCCAAGCCGGATTATACCAGTAGTGCCAAGACCGGATGGAATGCAATCCCATAAAGCCCTGACAAGCTTTTCCAGCTTGCCATCCAAGGCAGTTGAGTCCAAACGTGTTCGCAGCAATCTGACCCCACAGTTTATGTCAAATCCTACCCCGCCAGGAGAGACAACACCTCCCTCCAGATCTGTAGCTGCCACCCCTCCGATGGGGAAACCATATCCCCAATGCACATCCGGCATTGCCATCGAAGCTCTGATAATGCCGGGCAAACAGGCGACGTTTGCCACCTGGCCAAGCACATTCTCTTCGGTTATGTGAGGCAGCATTTCCCGTGAAGCATATATGATACCAGGCACACGCATATCCTGCCGGTATTCGCGAGGCAGCCGCCAGCGGTATCTATCTATTTGTTCTAAAGCAGAATTCACTCTTTTCATAGTGTTGCCTAAATATCCAGCAATACACGTACCCGGTTTTTCTTCTCATCAACCATAATCTTGTGGAAGGTGGCCGACTTTACTCCGGTTTTAATAATATGGCGCAGCGGATTATATTTTTCTCCATAACCGCTTGCCTCAAGCCGGTTGCTGGCAAAAGAAATCAATTCGAACCTTTTAAATATTATACTCCTGGTATCGAAGTAATACAGAAGTCGATTGAGCCATTCAAACAACAGTTTCTCCGGGTCATCTTCTTCAATGATAATATCTATCCGGGTATCCGCTTTAACCGTTCTCAGATCAACCATAATGGAGCTCATTCCAATACCGGCGTTGAGGAATGCTTCAGGCAGGTTTTCCCCATAAGCAACAAGGCCGATATCGGCAGTATGTTCGATTGTTTTGTATTTGTTCCTCATGTCACCATGCTGCCATTAAAGCTCACAATCAGGACTTTCACACTGTATCTATAATGATACACCAAACAAACTGCGGTTGTTCAAATAATAACCTGATATCTCAAATATGAGCCACAAATCTTAACCAAAAAACAATATCCCGGTTCCGTCAAAAGGATATTGACAATCAACTATTATTGAATTATAATTCAAGTATTGTAATACATCGTTTACATTACAAGGATTGAAACCAGTAAACTCCCCAAAAGGAGGTGAAACAAAATGGTAGACAAACCCAAACCAGGAACAACCCCGTCCAAACCGGCAGCTGCACCGGCAAAACCGGCAGTTAACCCGGTAAAACCAAAGGGCAAATAAGGCTTGAGAGGGTCCGTGGACAAATAAGAGCGTTACGTCAACGTAACGCTCTTATTTTTTATACATAATTGCCGGTTCACAGGATTGCCATATCAATCATTAAGATCTAAACTATCTACAACAATTTAAATAGATTGTGAATCATAAACCAAACAAGCAGGATACCAAATGAAAACCCTGATACTTTCAAAAAGCGATGTTCTGGAATTGATAAACATGAAGCTGGTTCTGGAGGAAGTCGAAAAGGCTTTTAAAGAAATGATAGCTGGTAAGGCTAAAATGCCGCCAAAGTCCTATATTTCACTTGAAAAGGGCGATTTTAGAGCGATGCCTGCCGCCCTTGAAAATGCCAGTGGAGTAAAATGGGTAAACGTGCATCCTTCAAACGATATTTACAACCTTCCTACCGTAATGGCGCTTATAATCTATAATGATCCCGAAACCGGCTATCCGCTTGCAGTCATGGATGCAAGCGAGATTACTGCTTACCGGACCGGAGCAACTTCTGCCCTGGCATCAAGATGCCTTTCCAGCCCAAAAGCGTCTTGCCTCGGCTTGGTTGGCGCAGGCAGGCAGGCTTATACCCAGCTTCAGGCTCACCTTGAGCTGTTCACACTGGAAAGGATAAAGGTTTTTGACATCGACAAAAAAAGAGCACAGAAGCTCCTTGAAAGTTTCCCCGGTTTGCCGATCAGCACTGCTCCCATCGAAGAAGTTTGCGCCAGTGAAATTGTTTGCACCACCACACCGGCAATGCATCCAGTGGTAAAATACCACTGGATCAAAGAAGGAGCCCACATCAATGCTGTTGGAGCTGACGCTCCGGGAAAACAAGAACTTGAAACCGGAATCATTCGCAATGCCAGGGTAATTGTCGATGATTACGAACAATCGTCAGCTGCCGGGGAAATCAATGTCCCTATTCAAAAAGGGGAGTATTCAATAGAAAATATTTCGGCAACTCTGGGTGATTGTATTACCGGCCGTAAACAGGCCCGCCTTAACGACAGTGATATTACCATTTTCGATTCTACCGGCATTGCCATTGAGGATATAGCAGTGGCCAGGGCAATCTACAACATGGCAATAGAGAAAGAACCCGGGCGCTATCACGAGTTTGATTTTTTAAGCTAGCTCTGGGATAGACCCGTCTCTTCTGTTTTCATCTGGATTTTTTTGCTTAACAGATGAGCAATACATTACGGCAATCCCAAGCGCCAGGACCAGAAAGTTGCGCAGAATCAGAAATATCACCGCAGGCTGCCTGAGGTCAACAAGTTCACCATAGTTATATGGAAAAATATACTGGGTCAGCAATGCAATTATTCCAAATATAATCCAGGCAGGGTGCCGCATTCGATTGCCAAGCAAAGGTATAAAGGGGTACAGCCAAATCACAAATTGGGTGGAGAATATTTTGGAGGCAACCAGGAGAAGCGCCAGTGCTCCAATCATGTAGCTGATCAGGTTTACGTTTTCGTCTTTTCCCTTGAAAAAACTGCGACAATAGAAGCAATAACAGGCAAGAACCGCTGCCAGAGTAATAAAAGTGGAAGCCGCAACCAGAAAATCCGAAGCAGCCGCCTTTAAATCAACCGAAGAATAGCTATAAACTACTTCAACCCCGGTCAGCCCAAGCATATCCCCAAGCATCAAAAGAGAAGCATAACTTGATTCAATCTGAAGCCCCCGGCCCGAATGGAAATCGATAAACCTCCAAAACCCTTCCGGGCTGGCAATGAAAAAGGGCAGAGTTACCGCTAGACCGGTAATACAAAAAACAGCCATGCCTTTTATGAGAGGCCTAAACTCCCGCCTGCGGATATGTCCTATCGCAAAAATGGGAGCGATAATTGCCGGATAGAGTTTGACCAAAACTCCGAGTGCCAGCATAAACCAGGCTGCCCTGGGTTTGTTTTCCAGGTAATAACACACTGCGCCAAGTGATAAAACAGCCGGGATGACATCAAAGCGATTGATGGCAATATCACCGATGAGAAAGAAGGCTAAAGTATAAATCCCCAGAGTGGCAAAGTGATTGAGTTCAAGCTTGCGGCTTAACCGGCTGGTGAAAAACAAACCGAGCAAGGCAAAGACGAAAATTAAAACTGCAAAAGCATCGGCGTAACCGGCAAGGTTTGCACTGAAAAGCCGCGGTATTAACAGAAACAGCAGTGAAAGAGGTGGATACTCCACAATAAAGTCACGATAGGGTAAATTACCCTCGAACATGAAATCAGCATATTCAAGATAAAGTTCTACATCAGGATGAATTCTAATGTCGAATGCAGAAAAATTTAACCAGACAAGCAGTATCAAGAAATGAATCAAGCTGAATAGAAGTAACTGGCGGCCCGGGGTAGAAAAGTATCCTCTCAGCTGCAGGGCTGTTTTCTTAAAATCCATAACATCTTCCGAACACCCTCTTATTGTAAACCACGCTTACCAGACAGGGCAACCGGGAAAAGACCCGGCTTAACCCGCATTGTTGTCAACCGTGCTTTCTGGCACCCTGCCGGATTGCCAGAAAAAGCGCTGGTGCCATTTCAACATGATGGCGATGGTTCGTTTTCCGAGCATCAACACAAATATTACGTTAGCTGCAGCATGCATGGTATCGAACCAGACACTGTTTAACATGGAAATAAGAAACGTCTGCCATGTCAAAGGATATATCAGGGAAGCCCAGAACCAGGTGTTCACAATAGCTCCATAGAAATATCCCCAAACCAAACCAAAACCAGCCAGAACCCATATATATGCCCGGGTGCGGGGAATCATGCCTGGAATTGCCCCTGCTAAACCCCAGCCAAAGATCTGAAACAGTGTCCACGGTCCATGTCCAAGAAAAAGATTGGAGATTATGGCAGTCATTGCTCCAGTCATAAATCCTGCCAATGGACCGAAAACATATCCGGTGCACATTATAATAAAAGTTGCCGGCTGTACATTGGGAATTGGCGCAAAAGGAATTCGCGATACCGCTGATAAAGTACCCATCATACTGATGAGCGCAATTTCTCTGGAGTTTATTTTGTGGGATTCAAACTCATAAAATACAGCCAGAATAAGCAAGCCGGTAACCACCATGGCCACCAAACCCCAGTTCATGCTTCTTCCCAGCCATGAAGCGGCATAAATTGCCACCATGATGGTTGCCGCCGCGGTAAGAAGTATCACCAGGAAATATAAACGGCTCCTGTTTTTTAAACAGTTGTTCATTTAATTGCGTTCACAACCTCATCTGCCGTTAAGAATTTGGAAGACACTCCTTGATGCTTGTACCGTTTAACCAGACGGTTTATCTGTGGAGAATACAACATTGATTCTGGCAGAACTTCATGTTTATCGCCGTCGAAAATTATTTTCCCCTTATCCATCATAATAACGCGTCCGGCAAACCCGGCCACCAGCTCTACATCATGAGTTACCATGATCACAGTGTTTCCAGTTGAACTGTAATCGCCAAGCATACTGATGAGATACTGTCTGGCACGCTCTTCTGATCCCCGATCCGGTTCGTCCAGCAGCAAAACCGGTGGATTGTAAGCCATAATCGAGGCCAAAGCCAGCCGCTGTTTTTCTCCCATGCTCAAATCATGCGGACTGCGCCCATGGCAGTGCTCAAGATTAAACCGGCAAAGCATAGCATTGACTCTTTCCATTATTTGTCCTGCGGAGAGCCCCCTGAGCTTTAACCCAAAAGCTATTTCATCTTCGACAGTATCGGTAAAAAGGTGGTCTCCCGGGTTTTGAAACACCACTCCGACACTTGCCGCCAGTTCTGCCACAGTATTATTTGAAGCGTTCTGCCCCAGTATTTTTATTGTACCCGTGTCCGGAGAAATCAGGCCATTAGCCAGCTTTACCAGAGTAGTCTTGCCGGAGGCATTGCAACCCATTAGAGCGACAAATTCCCCCCGGTCAATTCGGAGTGTGACATTATCGATTGCTTTGATCCCTTTTGAATAATAGAAACTGACCCCATCCATTTCAACCGCCGGAACACTGCCTGTTACACCGTTATTATCCGTGATGATAGATAACGGCTTATTGAATACTTCTTTGAATACACGCGAAGCTTCATCTACCGAAAGAGGCACTGAAGCCAGCAGAGCCCCGCGTTCTTTCAACTTTTGGTGAAGCTGGACAACAGGAGGCAAACCAATTCCGCATGATTGCAAGCAATCTCCATGTTCTGCCATGGCAAGCCGGGCTGGGCAATCCAAAATAATCTGACCATCTTCTATTACAATCAATCGGTCTGCATATTCTATAAATCTGTCCAGGCGGTGTTCTACAACGATAACCGTAAGGCCAAGCTCCCGATTCAGGAAATGCAGACAGGAAAGTATTTTATTGTAACCTTCAGGATCAAGTTCCGATGTCGGTTCGTCCAGTATTAAAACTTCAGGGCGCAAAGCCAGAACAGAGGCTATCGCGACTCGCTGCTTTTCTCCTCCGCTCATTTCCCGAAAAGGCCTGTTTCGCAGGTGGCTGATATCCAGCATTTCAAGCACGTTCTCCAGGCGTTCGGTGATCAGATCATGGGGAAATGCCAGATTTTCCATACCAAAACAGATTTCATGGCCAGCATCAGAGGTAACCAGCTGATTTTCCGGATCCTGAAACACCATTCCGACTTTCGTAGACATAATCCCGGGAGAGGTATCAATCGGGCTCAACCCATCGACATTTACGGTTCCAGAGATCATGCCTCCGTGAAAATGAGGTATCAGACCATTGATAACCCGGCAGAGGCTGGTCTTGCCACTTCCCGACTTTCCGCTGATTAATACGAATTCGCCACTGTTTATTTGCATATTTACATTCTGCAGGGCATGAACCAGCGAACCGTTGTAGCGAAAAGTCAGATTCTCAATGGTTATCATTGTGCTTATCTCCGCCAAGCCACGCTATGGGCACCAACCCGGCAAGAACCGACATCAATACAATGCTCATCACTATACCGCTGACATTTAAATCAAACCCATTCAAAGATGGGTAGTACTCAAAAGCAATATCTCCGGACAGGAGAAAATAGAATGCCGCAGCCAGCATCACAAAGAGAAGTACCAGCATTATGATGTCGAACCTGTTAAAAGTAACTCTATAATAATGGGTACGCTTGGCCGTATTCCCAAACCCCCTGGATTCCATGGATTCTGCCAGTTGAATTGTACGCTCAAGCGATACGGACAGAAGCGATGAGAGCACTGTTGACCTGCTGACAAGTCGCTTAATTTTATTCCCTTTATCCATTTCCAGACCGCGGGATCTTTGGGCATCGGTAATACGCGCCGCATCATCAAACATCGTAGGAACAAACCGGATTGAAAGAGCCGCCATCATGGCAGTTTTGTATGGAAGCCGCATTTCGAGCAATGCAGAAAGCAATTCATCGGGGCTGACGGTCAGGGTAATTACAGAAAAGGCGGAAATTATCGCCATCAGGCGCACGGCCATAAACAGTCCGTAAAGGACAGCCTCCAGTGTTATTTTCACGTAACCTATTACCGGTAATGAAAAACCGGATTGCCACAATAAATGGCTTCCACCGGGGCTTGCCAGGGAGTTTATGATTACTACCACAACACCCATCCACAGAGCAATTTGCATAATAACTGCCCATGGCCGCCAAATATCCCCGACCGCAACTACCGGTATGGTAGATAAAAACAGCAAGGCCAGAATCACCGGATGGTCTACCAGCATGGCCAATAAGACAATGCTGCCAGCCCATACCAGTTTTACCACAGGGTTGAAATGGTGAATAGCGGTGTCTTTATCCTGGTAGCTGTTAATAGATTGAGGCATGACTGTAGAATTATGCCTCAGGACTGGCCGTTTGACAAGCCCAGTTTATTTTAAACAGTTTTGGTTGTTTTATTTCAAGCCAAACGGGGCACAAAGAAAACAATGTAATTGATATTCTTGCCAAGGCAAGTCTTATTATTACAATAGTACCATGCAAAGAGAAATTTGTACCGGATTAAAAGGAAAGCCTTAAATCAGCCATAAACAGACTTTAATCTGTTATTCTTGTAAGAGTAATTCTTCTCTGGCAAACAGTGAAAGAAATGCGTCAACCGCTTCAGGGTCGAACTGAGTTCCTTTGCCGCTTACTATTTCATTTAATGCCTGCTTGTGGCTCATGGCTTTGCGGTACGGCCTTTCCGAAGTCATAGCGTCGTAACTGTCCGCTACAGCCATAATACGCGCACCGAGAGGAATATCTCTTCCGCTCAAACCATCCGGATAACCTTTACCATCGTATCTTTCATGGTGATGTGCAACAATCAGTGCAATATCATCATCCCCGATGGGCTCAAGGATATGTTTTCCGATTTCCGGATGCTTCATTACGTGTTTGTATTCGTCTTCTGTCAGCTTGCCGGGTTTATTCAGGATGGTTTCCTCAATTCCTATTTTACCTATATCGTGCAAGGTACCTGCGAGCCTTATTGTTTCTACTTTCTCTTGCGATAACCCAAGAATACGCGCAATGGATACCGCTGTTTCTGTTACCCGGTTCGAATGCCCGCTGGTATATTCATCTCTGGCCTCCAGAGCATAAGCCAAGGCAGTAATTGAGTTAAAAAAAGACTGGCGGATCTTGTCCGCCTGGGCTTTAACTTTCTCTTCCAGGTGCTCCTTGTATTCCCGGTTTTCCAGTTCCAGCCGGCGTTTTTCGAGTGCCCGGTTTATACTGGTTTCAAGATCGTTGAAGTCAAAGGGCTTGGTGATATAATCGTAGGCGCCGTTTTTCATACACTTGATTGCCAGAGAGGCATCACCCAGAGCAGTTGCCATTATTACAGCAGTGTCAGGATAACTGGATTTTATCATCGGCAGAAGCTCCGACCCGGTGATACCGGGCATACTGATATCCAGAAGAACCAGGCTATAAACATTCGCCTCGAGACGGGACATAGCTTCCCTGGCACTGGAGGCTTCGTCATAAGCATGCCCCATCTTGGACAGGCTGATTCCAAGCAGCGTCCTTATACTGCTTTCATCATCAACTATCAGAATTCGTTCATCCACCAGTACGAATACCGCCTTACATTTTCGATTTGTGGCAATGATGCCATTAGACTTCAAGTGCCTTTGAATATAACACAGTCAACAATTTACAGGCAATATAATCTGTTGTATAAGATTGCACAATGCCAGTATATATTAACCCAAAGTACTATTGCGTTATCCTGAAGTAATTGTTAATTCCGGTGGCGCATTATATCAGACGTGCCCCCCTCAGCCTCTGTTCCTGATGATTAGTGTCGTAAAGCGCCAGGTGATGATAAAATACGGTTGCAGGTTACTCCTGTGACTCTGCATGAAACCGTTAGGCAAAAGCGAGTGATCAAACAATCACGTTGGGTTCATATATAATTAAAAGGGAAGCAGAAAATGGAATGGGCACATATAATCAATATTGCAGTCGGTATTTTGACCGCCAGCATAGCCGCAATTGGTTTGCCGCTTGCACTTAGCAAGCGCAAAAAGCAAGCCCCAAAAAAGAGCGGCGAGCTATATTCGCACTTGCAGAATATGGGGTTAGACCTCTTTTTACCGGAGGAGGAAACAGGCAGAGGGAAAATAGGCATTCAACATTTTACTTCATCTAAATCACAAGGCTTGATTGGCATAAGAGGGAAAAACATTGAATGGATAAACCTGATAGGAGTATCCACGCAGTATGGTACCAGTTATTTTCTTGATTTTCAGATAAGCAGCCCCAACCTGGAAATCAGAAAACCCAAAAAGGTATTTCTCAAAATGAAGAGGTCCCGGGAAAACAAAGATGCAGTTATTTCGTGGAAGGGCGATGAATCCTTTTCAATGACCCTAAGCCTGGATTTTAACCTGGAAGAACTCATGAAAAAGTCAGAATTTAAAGGGATTCTTGAAATTGCGCCTGAACCCAAACACGGCTGTACCAGAATAAGAATTCCTTATGTGCTCCCGTCACCTGAATTGACTGAAGCAATCAACATTATTGCCGGGCACGTTAAATCTGAGTTTTAAGTTTCTTAAACCCTGGCCTGGCATTCTGTCTGCAACATTTTCTGGCCACTCAGTACAAACTGAAAAAGGACTTCCTGGATGCTTGTCGATCTTTCCACTTTATTTATAGTAGTTTCTTAACAGCTTAATCTCTCGCTTTCGGTAAAAGGAAAGAGCCCAGGGGGCAAACCGGTAACAAAGCTGGAAGAGAGGAGACGGGTAGATATGCTTTTTATTACTCTCCAGCCCCCGGAGCATTATTTCAGCCACGTGCCCGGGAGACTGCACCATCCATGATTCATGAGGTTGGCCAGCGGTCTGAAAAAACCGGGTTTTGGTAGCTACCGGGAAAACAACATGCAAATGCTGCTCTTTTTCCCATTCCATTTGCAGACCCTCTGTAAATGTCTTTACCGCCGCCTTGGTTCCACTGTAAAGAGCGTAGCCTGGTAAAGGCCAGTAACTCATAATGCTTGAGGTAGCCATAAAATGAAAAGGCTTGCTGGAGTACAGTTCTTTCATTTTCATGGCACTGTACATGACGCTTTTAACATTTATATCAATTATGTCAGACAGGTGGTTCCAGTCCGCCTGGTTTATTTTTTCGTAGTATGCCATCCCGGCGTTAGCAATAAAAACATCTATTGCCTCAAAATGCTTCAGTGCTTTTTCGAACAGGCTGTCAACTCCCTGCCGGGTGGATAAATCTACCGGGAACCCGATAAAATTGGCGTGCGCTATATCACACTGTTCACCGGGGAAATACGCTCCCAGTACGTTCGCGCCTCTGTCCAGAAGCAGCTTTACAAATTCGTGCCCAATACCGGAAGAAGCGCCAGTTATTACTACACAGCTGTCTTTCAGTTTCATAAATCCCCTCTTACTGGCTGACACTTGATTGCCCGGTCAGTTTATTAGCGAGCATATATTACCCTGGCCAGCAACAAAGTATCCAGTATTTAAGTTCAATCAAACAACCGGTTAAAACCGGCTGGCTGTAGGAAAAAGGACCAGGCTCCATCAACTGCCTTTGCTTGATAAAACAATATTTTGCCTGGTCAGCATTCGGGTCAGGCCCAGCACTATTAGCCAGGCCAAGGCAGTGCCAAATGTATACCATAGTGTAAACGACCAGGACGATATATCTATCGTTCCGGTCATCAGGCCCACCGGCATCCCGATCATTAGCCCAAAACCAATTAACAGCGAAGGAGCAGCAGCGATATCCGGATTGCTGGCAAGGGAAAAAAGAACGATAAAGCCCAGAATAGCGAAGAACAAAAGCGGATTTACAATTAACCCACTGACTAAAGCCGCTGACGGCAGTATAAAAACCCCCCATCCCGGCTGTATAGCAGCAAGATTTATCACTGATACCGCAATAAACGAGGCAATAACCGTTATCAGGAAGGCTGGCGCGAAAACAGCAATACATTTACCCACCCAGAGGGTCTCCGGCTCTATCGGAGTGGCCATAAGGCATTCGATGTTCCCGTTAGCTTTCTCTTTGGTTATCTGTATACTGGCAAAAGCCCAGACAAAGATCATCAGGATGATAAACGGTAAAAAATAGAGTACCAGCCCGATTATCATATCCAGCAAAGACACAGTTTCCTGCACCCCATACCAGGACTGCAAACGCAATGCGACGGAAATACCAACAGAAGCGGCGATAGTAATAAAAGCCGCAACAATTATCATAATACGAAAAGCTGCCGTCGAACGCATTTCTTCATAATCACGGCGGAGTATCAGAAACATCTTCTTCATTCTCTGTTCCTATTGCGAAAGTATAATTTTTTCTACAGTAAGTTTGGAGCGCAGCACCAGCACAAATACTCCAATTATCAAAGCCAGTCCAAGCAAGACAACCGTAAAAAGCCATGAACCGGCATTAATAACATTCCGCGTTACCAGGTTGATCATCAGGGTTATAACCACCGGCAGAAATAACTGCGCAAGAATATTGGCAGTTACCGGCCTGGCCGAAATCCCTATCTCATGCACAAGCAGCATCAGGGCAAAATACACCAACGGGACAACAACCAGGCTGCTGACAAGCATCCCGGGAGTTAAAACAACCCCAATTTCAGGGATGAAGTAGATTGAGTTAATAACAATAAACACAGCGATTGTCATTATTACCGCGAACACAAATCCTGGCGCAAAGACAGCCAG
>JAQWDO010000017.1 GCA_028705415.1 Dehalococcoidales bacterium | reverse complement strand
GTATTCGGCTATTACTCTTGCTCAGTATCTGGCGAATATTAAAGGCATAGCTGGCAAATCGTGTATAGTTCTGCGCCATGATATAGACCGGTCACCGCAAAGAGCCTTAAGTGTAGCAGAAATCGAGTATGAATTTGGAATACCTTCTTCTTACTACTTTAGAGTCGGCACTTTTCTTCCTCAGGTAATGGATCGAATCCTGGCTTGCGGACATGAAATTGGTTTTCATTATGAAACACTGGATAAATGTAGGGGTTCTATTCCTGAAGCCCTGGTATTGTTCAAAGAGCAACTGGCAGTGTTCAGAGAAAAATATGGAATTACAACAGTATGTGCTCATGGCAACCCGCTGACCAGGTATGACAACAAGGATATCTGGAAACATATGCAATTTAAAGATTGCTTGCTTTTGGGAGAAGCATTTCTAAGTCTGGATTTTTCAAGCTTTGCTTATTTTTCCGATTCCGGCAGAACCTGGCGAAACACGGAGGCCCAAAAAATGCCGGGTAAAGACTCAGTTGTTACTGCTTTCGACAATGTGACCGCCAGTTCAACGGACGATGTGATCCGGATAATTGAAAAGGCTGATCTGCCCAATATTTGTCTGTTGACTCATCCGGAGAGATGGTGCGGGAATCCGATGGCGTATGTTTCCAGGTTTTTAATCGATAAACTCTTTTCAACAGGTAAAGAAATATTGTTCAAGTTGCGAGCGAATTAAAAAAATGGAGAGAGCAAACAACCTGTCGATAACTTATAAAGTCAATCCTCTGCAGTGGGAGGAATACGTTGCAAGTAAGCCGGATGGGAAGATATACCATCTTCCCCAGTGGAATTGTGTGCTTGCAAACAGCTTTGGTTATAAGCCTTTCAACATATTTGCTCTTGATGGTAACGAAAATGTTTGCGGCATACTTCCATTGATGCTTGTAAAAAGCTGGCTGACTGGCAACAGGCTGGTTTCCTTGCCGTTTTCCCACATAGGTGGCCCCCTTTTTGACTTTGAAGCAGCTCTTATTGAGTTGATAAAAGAAGCAATTGCGCTCAAGAACCGCCTTCGTGCAAGTAACATAGAAATCAGAACGATTGAAGGCACCGAAACCAGCGATTTGACAGAAGAGACAATGAAAAAGGCAGGTTTCCTGATGGATGAAACCTTTTCAACCTTTATTCTAGATATCACGAATGTAGAACAAAACTGGAAAAAATTAAATCCAAAGAGCACCAGATGGGCTATTAGAAAAGCCGCCAAACAAGGAGTCGTTGCTAACCGGGTGCCAGGGGTTTCCGGCTTGAAAGCGTTCTATAAACTAAATGTGGAAACCAAGAGCCGGTTGGGAGTACCAGCACACCCCTCGGCCTTTTTTAGAAATATCTTAAACGGTTTGAATGAAAACCATTCATTATATCTCGCTGAATATAAGCAAGCAGTTATCGCCGGTATGCTTAATCTTGAGTTCAATAATTCTGTAATTTATGGCTATAGTGCTTCAACCACCAAACATCGCAAATATAATGCAACCAGTTTATTAATCTGGGCTGCCATTGAATCAGCGATTCATAAGGGAATAAAACAATTCGATTTTGGGCGTGCGTCCAGGAATGACTGTGGCCTTTCGTCTTTTAAAAAACACTGGGGTGCACAGCAAATCCCTCTGAAATACTATTATTATCCATCTATATCCTCAACGATAAGACTGGAAGAAGGATTTCTCTACGATTTAGTCACCCGCATATGGAAAATTATGCCTGCGTTTCTTACAGAGACACTAAGCAAACTGTTATTCAGGCATTTAGGTTAAGTAAAATGATAGACTGCGCCTTCTTTATACATACCCCTGCACAAGCTCACCTCTGGGCGCAAGTCATGAAAAAATTGATTGCCAGGGGTATAAGTGCTGTAGCGATCATTCGTGGCGGATATGATATTAGCCACTTATTGGAAGCTTACAAGCTACCCTCTGTAACTTATGGAATCTCTGCGAAAACCAGCCATTTAAAGATAATCCAGTTACCGGGACATTTCTTTACAGCCTGTTCATTACTTAAAGCTTACGAACCCTCAATGGTTATCGGAACCGGCCCCGTAGAAGCAACCGCTGCCGCGATTCTCAGAAAGACTTGTGTGATATTTGAAGATAGCGAACCCACTCCTGGTTTGGAAAGATCCCTTTGGAAACGTTTTTCAGGAGCAATTCTTACCCCTTCATGCTTTAGCTTAGACCTGGGCAATAAACATATAAGAATACCCAGCTACAAGGAACTGTCTTACCTTCACCCGAATCATTTTATTCCAGATCCCTCTGTGTTGCGTGAACTGGGAGTAAATCCTGGTGAGAAATATGCAATCCTGCGTTTTAACGCTTTCGATGCTGTACATGATATCGGTCGTAAAGGTTTTTCTCTAAACGATAAATATAAACTGGTTAAAACACTTGAACCATTTACCCGCATATTTATTTCTTCCGAAGATCCCCTCCCAGAAGACCTGGATAAATACAGGTTAGCTGTTGCCGTTCACCGTATTCACCATGTGTTGAATTATGCACATTTGCTTGTAGCTGATACCGGTACCATGGCAACCGAAGCTGCAGTTCTGGGCGTGCCTTCGGTTATGTGCTTGTCCAATTATCATGAGTTTGGCAACTTTAGAGAGCTGGAAAGTGACTATGGTTTGATGTTTTGCTTTAACAGCTCTGCAAGCGCAATAGAAAAAGCCGTAGAACTGATCCAACAGCCTAATTTGAAACAGGATTGGAGCAAGAAAAAAGAAAAGCTTCTGTTGCACAAGATTGACCTGGCAGGCTTTATTGCTGGACTCATAATTAAGTGGCCGGAAAGTTTTTATGAGTTAAAGGCTGATTAGATTATCGGGAGATAATGTTTGCCGCGATTCTGTCAGCAACAATCAAGTGGCAAGAAAAAGTTGGTATGTACTCTTTAATCGCAGAAAATTTGATTTATCCGCTGGCTGACCTTGCTTTGGGTACTTCAGTGATGAAATATTTCTGTCAACTACAGAAAACGCAGTGGTGGCCGGTCGAGCGCTTGAAGGAAATGCAAGATGTAAAGCTCGCCGAACTTATTTCTCACTGTCACAAAAACGTTCCATATTATCGAGACCTGTTTACCCGTCTTGGTTTAACGCCGGCCGATATTCAAAAACAGGAAGACCTGAGGAAATTGCCGATAATATCCAAACAAACAATCAGAGAAAATTTCAAGAAACTTACAGCGCACAGGCCAGACAGATACAAACCCATTCCAAATTCCACCGGCGGCTCAACCGGGGAACCGCTGCAATTTTATATTGACAAGGATGTTGTATCAATAAACTGGGCAGGCATGTTCAGGGGGTGGGAGTGGGCTGGTTATAAACCGGGAGACAAAAGAATTACTTTTGGAGGGTCATCTTTAATCCCGGAAGAAAAAGCATCCGTTTTTTATGTGGTCCGGAACATGCTCGAAAGGAATTTGTCATTGTCAGCTGTAAGCCTGACTAAAGAAAAGTTAGATCATTATGTAAAAAACATTTCCAGCAAGAAACCGCGATATATTTATGGCTATCCTTCTTCAATTTATATGCTGGCAGATCATTGCAGATGTTATGGAATAAACATGACATTTAATGCTGTATTCTCAACCGCCGAAGTATTATTACCAAATATTCGCCAGGTTATAGAAACAGAGTTCAAGTGCCGCGTATTTGACCAGTACGGTTCCTATGATGGTGGCGCCCAGGCGCTTGAGTGTGAAAAACACAGCGGTTTTCATATCACCGTTGAAAAATGCATCATCGAAATTGTTGACGAATGCGGAAACTACGTTGCACCCGGCCAATCAGGCCGAATCATAGTAACAGATCTGCATAATTATGCAATGCCGTTTATCAGGTACGAAACAGGGGATATCGGCAAATTAAGCAATGAACCATGCTCATGCGGCAGGGGTTTGCCGTTGCTTAAGGCAATCGAAGGGCGAACAGCAGATTTTATTAAATTCCCAAACGGAGTAACTTTAACTGGACCTGCAATTACCCTGATGTTTAAAGATTGCAATATTGAGCAATACCAACTCGTACAAACCGGTCACAATATACTGTTAATCAATGTTGTGAAAGGAGAAAGGTACTCAAAAGAAGACGAAGAACGATTCTTGCACATATTAAAACATCATGCTGGCAGTGACATTTCAGTTACCGTCAACTATTGTGATTCCATTCCTCCAGGGTCGAACAACAAGTTCAAATTTATAATAAACCGGGATAATAGTGGAGCAAGGGTTAATGAGCAAACCAGATAAAATTATAATTACCGCCGTGGGGGATGTGATGCTGGGAGATGGGCCGTTGAGTCCGGGAATGGGGACAGCCTCTGCCATAAAAAAACACGGCAGTGAATTTATATTCCAGTTTGCCAGGCCAATATTGGACAAAGGTGATATTGTCTTTGGTAACCTTGAGGCTGTACTGGCAGGAAATGTGCCTGGTAAAACACGGTTAGATGCATGTTGTTTTTACGGCCCTTCCGGTTCGGTTAATGGTTTGAAATACGCCGGCTTTAACGTATTGTCTGTTGCAAACAACCATGCTCTTGAGTATGGGTGGCGATCTCTGACAGAAACAATAACATTACTTGAAGCAAACGGGATCAAATGTACTGGTTACAACGGTAGCGATAGTAACAATCAGGGTTTGATTACCTGTGGCCATAATGGTTTCAAAACCGCGTTTTTATCTTATTGTTTGATCAATGATTCAACCGCAATTACTACCACAGATAAACCATCAGAGATTTATGCACAAATCAAGAATGCCAGAACAGCAGTTGATTTGGTAGTTGTTTCCATGCACTGGGGGGACGAATACATCCAAAAACCTTCTGTAGAACAGGTTGAAATGGCTCACAATATGATAGATTCCGGCGCCAGTCTCGTTCTTGGCCATCATCCGCATGTGATTCAGGGTATTGAACTCTACGGAGGTGGTTTGATCGCCTACAGCTTGGGTAATTTTGTTTTTGATATGAGCTATATCCCGGCCACCAGAAACGGCTTAATATTGGAATGTAGTTTAAACAAAACAGGTACAGTTTCGGGGTACAACATACATCCGGTGCGCATTAATAGTATGTTTCAACCGGTTCCACTTGAAGGCCGGGAAAAAACCACTGCATTATGTAATATTAATCAGCTATCTTCATGTATTTTAGACGTAAACGAATCCTATTCCAGAGATTATGCCAGGGGGCTGGCTGTTTGCAGTAAATACGCCAGACGGAAAATGAAACTCAGGTTCCTTGGCAATATTACCAGATACCCCCTGCCCTTCACTGCCAAAATAATCGCAGATTATATCGGGAAGCTTTTAAAATGAGAATTCTTGTTCAACTGGGCAATCTGGGTAATAGTGTTACAAGCCATCTTGTTGAACCGATAGCCCGTGTTACTAATGTAACCGAAATAATGCTGGTTACCAAAAAACCAGGGCCTGGAATAGACAAAGTAAAATATTATTGCCCTCCGGGATTTCTGGGCAGTCTGCCGGTTGCTGCTGTCATTTGCGAGTTTGTGATACTGATAGTGCTGGCGGTATTCAAGCGCCCGGATTTTATTGCCGGTTATCTGTTGTTTCCACATGGGATCATGGCATATATCACGGCTAAATTCACCAGAAAACCCGTGGTTTTATCAATCATAGCCGGACCGGTAGAATTATTTTCAATTGGAAGCCCGTCACACTTTGATCATAATGCTGAGCTGACTTTATATGGAAAATGTATGCTGGCAGTTCTCAGGAAGGCAAATGCTGTTATTACAACAGGATCTTTTACCAGGGATTTCCTGATTAAACATCGAGTGCCCGGGCGTAAGATTTTCCCAATAATCTGCTACCCGGATTTTGAAAGATATTATCCAGTGTATAACAGCATAAAATACGATGTAATACTGGTTGGCAGGCTCGAAAAGGTCAAAAATATTGAAACAGCCCTGCTGGCTTTCAGGGAAGTAAAAAACATTATACCGGATTTCAAGGCATGCATTCTTGGTGATGGGCCTTGCCGGAAGCAACTGGAAAAAACAACTCGCACCCTTGGCTTAAAAAACAATTTAGCTTTCCCGGGTTTCAGGCATGATGTAAACAGTTATCTCAACAAATCACGTGTTTTTCTGCTGAGCTCGAAAAGGGAGGGTTTCCCCAACGTATATCTGGAAGCTTTGTTATGTGGCTTGCCAGCGGTGGTATCGAATTGTGGAGATATAACCAGTATTGCCCGTGATGGTTATAACGCTTTTATTATTAATGACGCCAGCGATTATAAAGCCTTTGCCGCCGCAATCACCAGCCTGCTTACGGATGAAGGGCTTTATCAGTGCATGGCAGGAAACGTCCGCACCGCTGCCGCTTCCCTGGTTCCGGCGGATAATACCGCCTCCTGGGTTGAGGTAATCAGGCATATAGGGGCCAGCTTTTCAAACAACCAAATATGGTAAAGGGTGCGAGTGGGCTGGGCGGTTTTGCCCGTTTTTGGCACATTCGGCATAAACCTTCTATAATTTCCTAAGGATTATTGGCAGGAGTTGCTGTTTGCCCTGGTTTGTTTTACCCATTATAGGACTTTTGGTAGGCGCGTTCGGTACGCTCATTGGTGCCGGGGGCGGGTTCATACTGGTTCCCATTCTTCTGCTGATGTACCCGGATTATGCTCCGGCAACCATTACCGCTATCACTCTTATGGTTACCTTCAGCAATTCCCTCTCCGGAACCCTTGCCTATTCCCGCCTGAAGCGGATTGATTACCGGTCTGCTCTGTTATTTTCCCTTGCCGGTATTCCCGGTGCTGTGATCGGCGCCAACGTTACCGGAATACTCGGGCGCGACACCTTCCAGCTGATTTTCAGCTTTGTACTTATTGCGCTGTCAGTCTATCTGCTGCTCAAACCTTCGGTTAAAAAAGCGCCTGCCGGTTTTCTTGCCGGCAGCACCACCCGGGAAATAACCGATTCAGATGGCATCAAACACACCTTTTCCTATTCCATGAAGGTAGGCCTCCTGCTGGCATTTTTCACCGGCTTTGTGGCAGGCCTGCTGGGCATCGGGGGCGGCATAATCCATGTTCCGGCAATGTCATCCCTCCTGGCATTCCCCGTGCATATTGCCACGGCAACTTCCCACATGGTGATATCCATCACCACTTTATCGGCGCTGGTCACCCATATCATCAGGGAGAGCTTTTCGGATGGCTTTGCCACCGCGCTGCTTCTTTCTGCCGGGGCGGTAGTCGGCGCTCAGATCGGCGCCAGGTTTTCACAAAAAATATCCGGGCCGCTGATCATCCGCCTGCTCGCCCTGGGTCTTCTTGCCGTGGCGGTAAGGTTGATTGTTTCCGCTGTCATCTCCTGATTGACAAGCAAAAAAAATTTTAGTAAAAAATGTTTGAATTCTCCTTCACTTATTGTATAATTAGTATTCTAGAAATATAATTCTAGTATAAGAATACTGGATACAAAAAAGGAGAATAAAAAAAGTGAAACAAGGGGCTGCACACATCTCTTTGAAATCCTCTCAGTCTAATTTCACCATGCCCCCATCTGCGTCGGTTGAGACTGCAGAAGAAACGGAACCTCCCGGTAAATGCGGGGAACCTCCCCAACCCCTGTTAAACCGGAAAAAATACTTTCCGTCTGTCCCTGACGGACTCTGGAACGACTGGAAGTGGCAGTTTCAGCACCGTATAACCACCATTCAGGAACTTGCTGAATATTTGCCGATGCCTGGCGAAGAAATCAAGCAACTGGAAAAGGTAGCCTGCCGTTATCCCCTTTCCATTACGCCTTATTACCTCACGCTGATTGACCCGGCTGATGTTAATGACCCGGTAAGAAGGCAATCAGTACCTTCCGTACTGGAAATCAATGATTTGATGCAGGGCTATGACGACCCGCTGGGCGAAAAGGGGGATTCGGTTGTGCCCGGGCTTGTCCACCGGTACTCAGACAGAGCTCTCATGGTTACCACCAATATTTGCCCCATGCTGTGCCGTCACTGCACGCGCAAGCGGGACTGGAACCAGAAGGGCATGGTCCACAGCAGGGAAGAATTCCAGGCCATGTTTGATTATATACGTGAGCACAAGGAAATCAGGGACGTGATTGTTTCCGGAGGAGATTCGCTCAGCCTTTCCACTGCACGGCTGGAAAGCATTTTATCTGCTTTGAGAAGCATACAACACGTGGAAATTATCCGTATCGGGTCCAGGTATCCGGTGGTATTGCCCCAGCGTGTGGATGAAGAACTGTGCGAAATGCTTTCACGCTACTCACCGGTGTGGTTTAATACCCACTTTAATTCCGTGCGGGAAATAACACCCGAGTCTGCCGCCGCCTGTGACCGCCTGCTGCGGCATGGCATCCCGGTCAACAACCAGTCGGTTTTACTCAGAGGCATCAATGACAGCGTGGAAGCCCAGCTGGCTCTTTGCCAGGGGCTCCTGAAAATAAAGGTCCGGCCGTATTACCTCTTCCAGTGCGATGAAGTACGCGGAACGGAACACCTGCGCACCCCGATAGAAAAAGGCGTTGAGATTATTGCCGGCATGCGCGGGCATACTACCGGGATGGCAATCCCGGCTTTTATAGTAGACCTGCCGGATGGCGGCGGCAAAGTGCCGCTTCTGCCCGATTATGTTGCCGCAATCAACCCGGGTTCGTATCTGTTTAAAAACTACCGGGGGAACCTGTATTCGTACCGGAACCCATCTGATGGATCGAATGTAAATAACATGAATTCCGGTGCCGGCGAAGAGCATCTGCTCGCCAGTGCGCTGCCGGGGGTGGAAGCATAGTATGCGCATAGGCCTTGCTTATGACCTTAAAAGCAGCTTTGATGCCAAACCGGGGCATCCGGAGGATATTGCTGAAGAATACGATTCAATTGAAACCGTTCAGCTAATTGCCTCTTCGCTGGAAGCGCTTGGCAACCAGGTAATACACCTGGGTGGCGGCACCGAATTCCTGCGCAATATTCTGGCTGGTGCCGGTACAGATATGGTTTTTAACATCAGTGAGGGCCGGGGAAATTACCCGGGCCGGGAAGCACAGGTTCCCTCCGTTCTTGAAATGTGTGATATCCCCTATACCGGCTCGCCCCCGCAGTGCCTTTCTGTTTGCCTGGATAAGCCGCTGACCAAGCATCTGCTTAAGGCTTCCGGCATATTGACCCCCGGCTGGATGGTGATAAACAACCGGGACGGGCTTGAGAGAATCGATTGGGAAAGTGTTACTTTTCCCCTGGTGATAAAACCTGCCCACGAGGGTTCGAGCATCGGTATTCATGACTGTTCCCTGGTTCACGATTCCCGTGAGGCAAGGAGCAACTGTGCTGCTTGCCTTGCCGGTTACAACCAGCCGGTAATGCTGGAGGAGTTTATTTCCGGCGAGGAAGTAACCGTGGGGGTGGTGGGTTCTGTCAGCCCGGAAGTTCTGGGGATAATGGCCATCAAACCCAGGTACCAGACCCGGGAATTCATGTATTCAATTGAAGTTAAAAGAGATTATGTAAACCAAGTCGATTATGAGTGTCCGGCAAGGCTTCCGAAATCAGTGCTGGAAGAGATATCAAGAACCAGCCTCAGGATATTTGCCCTCCTCGGTTGCCGGGATATGGCAAGGATTGATTTCAGGATAGATTCCGGCGGCCGGCCCCACTTCATAGAAATTAATCCCCTGCCCGGCCTGGGCAACCACAGCGACCTGGTAATAATGGCCGGCCTGCTCGGTATATCTCATCAAAGTTTACTACAGAAGATTCTTTCGGGTGCGCTTGAAAGATATCCGCAATGCATCCAGATATAGCCATAATATTCAATGCCCCTTTACCTTCCCGCTACACGGCCTGCAATGAAGATGCGGCGGTTAGCGGAGTAATGGAAGCGGTGAACGCAGTTGAGCAGGCATTGATTGATCTTGACTGCCGGCCTTTTCCGGTGCCGCTTGTCCCTCCGATTGAAGAAGCTCTCAGCACCCTGGGAAAAATTGATGCTTCGGCAATATTCAACCTGTTTGAGGGTTTTGCCGGCAGCCCGGAAACCGAAGTCGATATTGCCTGCGGGGCTTTGAGCCTGAATATTCCGGTAACCGGGAACCCTCCGGAAGCACTCATGCTGGGGCTGGATAAGGTGGCAAGCAAAAAAACATTTTTGAGTAAAGGCATTCCCACACCCGGCTTCCAGGTTTTCGATTCCCCTTCAGCAGAAGAATTGACCCTCCGTTTTCCGGTAATCGCCAAGCCTTCACGGGATGATGCCAGCCACGGCATTTATGCCGAAAACGTTCTGCATTCACGGTTATTGCTGGAACGGGTGCTTGCAAAACTGCTGGAATCATCAGGAGCGCCGGTTCTGGTGGAAGAGTTCATCGATGGCAGGGAATTCAACGCAACCGTTATCGGTGGCGAAGTTTTACCGGTTTCTGAAATAAGCTATTCCCTGCCTGAAGGAATGCCGCGTGTTCTGACCTTCGAATCCAAGTGGAATCCGGAAAGCCTGTATTACCAGCAGACCAAAGTCATTTGCCCTGCACAAGTTTCTTTCAAGCAAGAAGCAGAAATCAAGGAACTTGCCTCAAGAGCATACAAAGCCTGCGGCTGTCACGGGTATGCCAGGGTTGATATCCGCCAGGATGAATGCGGCAATTTGTACGTGCTGGAAGTAAACCCGAACCCGGATATTTCCCCTGGTGCGGGGTGTGCCAGGCAGGCAGCAGCTGCCGGGCTGACCTATACTGAACTGATTAAGAAAATTCTCGAAATTGCACTGGAAAGAAGCTGATATGAGCGTTGTCATACGGTTTATGGAGCACCGGGACAAGAACGGAGTTGCCGGCTTGCTGGGTGAAATTTCCCAGTTCAGGCCCTTCGAAACTGCGGTTGCTGAAGAGCTTGTAGAGGATTATCTCGCCAGCGGCACCGGTTCCGGTTATCACATAGTGGTTGCGGAGGAAGATGGGAATATAACCGGCTATATCTGCTACGGCCCTACTCCCCTCACTGAAAGCACCTGGGATATTTACTGGGAGGCGGTAATTCCTGCATGTCAGGGTTCTGGAATTGGCTCAGCGCTGATAAATGAAGCAGAGGACAATATACGCTCGCTGGGAGGAAAACTGGCGCTGATAGAAACCTCATCTACGCCGGAATATGAAAAAACCCGCAGGTTTTATTGCCATCACGGATATCAGGAAATATCGCGCATACCGGATTTTTACGCACCGGGTGACGACCGCTTGATTTACTACAAAAAGCTTTAAAGCCCCTGTTAATGGGAGCCGGCCGGGCGTCGGTTTGGGCTGTCAGCTGCCGGCAAAGATTTTTACCAGAAAATTTCTCGACCTGGGCCCGTCGAATTCGCAAAAGTAAACGCCCTGCCAGGTTCCCAGCACCAGATCCCCGTTTTCAATCAAGACTACTGCCGAACTGCCCAGCATGCTGGCTTTGATATGGGCGGGCGAATTGCCTTCCAGGTGGCGGTAATCGTATGCATTATCTATATTTTTCTTCAGGAAAGCAGTTATATCGGAAACCACGTCAGGGTCGGCATTTTCGTTGATGGTAACTGCCGCGGTGGTATGCGGAACAAATATATAACAAACCCCGCTTTTAACCGGGTTGGCGGATAAAATACTGCGTATTCTGGCGGTAATATCTATAAACTGTGTCGGTTGGCTGGTTATTAGATCAATCTTGTGATGCATAATTGAGATAACCTCCCATGATGGTGATTGTTGCCTATCAGCCAGGCAGTGGCCATGGCACGGGTATTATAGCAAAACACTGCCAGCCTGTTTTTTTAACCGGCATGAATACTTGTTGACTATTTCTCCTGTAGTGGTAATGAAATTACCTTATTAGTAATAATTATCTATGGGTTGATTATAAACGAGAATATCTGTATAATGAATCGTTTTTTATGTACTTTTAATAGCAACAATCAAATAGCTCTGGCAATAAAAAAAGCTCATCTAAATTAAGGAGGCTTTTGCGCGTGATCTCAAGAACACTATCTACTAAAGCCACAAGGTTAATCTCCATCGTGGTTCTGCTCGTACTTGCCGCAACACTTCTCCCATCCTGCGGGGGAGGGGAAGAACCCACCACTACTCCGGCAACCTCCTCAACACAGCCAACCACTACCAAACCAGCCACCACCACGCCCACAACCAGCCTTCCGGCAACCAAAACCACCACACCACCTCCCACAACCACGCCTCCCGCAACTACCAGTGTTTTGCCCACCACTACCAGCAACATCGTATCGGGGAAGCTGGATGGAGAGAACCTGATAGTTACCGGCAAGGGGGTTTCCATCGAGGTATCCCCGGTCTGCCTGGATGAAGAGGCTATGGTTACCATTGCTCCCATGGAAAACATGCTCATCAATGATGAATTGCCGGTCAACGCCTGGGATTTCCATATAGATACCGATGAAGAACTTGCAGGGCTGATTGATATCACCATACCCTATGACAAGGCCCTTGTGCCTGCCGGCGCAGACCCAGCTGAATACGTAGGCGCATGTTACTATAACCAGGCTCTTAAAGTCTGGGAGCCGGTTTCCTATGACATTAACCCGTCTGCCGGCAACATCATTATCACCACCGATCACCTTTCGGTATACGGCGCATTCGTGGTTGAAAAAGAATTTACCCGTGCCGCTTACGTTGATTTTACCCTGCCCAAAGTAGCTATACGCAATGCCACCAGTTCTGCCGATTATG
>JAQWDO010000137.1 GCA_028705415.1 Dehalococcoidales bacterium | reverse complement strand
TATGTCATTCTAGAGCCCAAGCGAAGAATCTCACACGGATTGTGCCCGTACATACGGAAACACCCTAACGTAACCAGGAAGACTATCCGGGGAAGATCCTTCGTCGCACTTACGTGCTCCTCTGTATGACATAGTTAATGAACGGTGCTCCTCTGGATGGCAGTGTTGGGGTTATACTTCCCTGAGCTCGGCTTCCTTGGTCTCCCGTTCTTTTTCAACCATAGTAGTGACGCCGTCTGTAAGCTGTTGCAGTTTGTTCAAAGCCATGCGGCATTCATCCTGGGAGATATCCTTGTCCTTTTCCATTTGCTTGAACTTGTCGGCAACATCCCGGCGTACATTTCTGATAGCAATTTTCGTATCCTCTTCACGGCGGCGTACAAGCTTGATCAGCTCCTCGCGCCTTTCAGCGGAAAGGGGAGGAATTTTGAGGCGTATAACAGTTCCATCGCTGGAAGGAGTTAGCCCGACATTGGCTTTAAGAATCGCCTTTTCGATAGCAGACAGGCTGCCCGGCATCCAGGGTTGTATTACCAGCATATCCGGTCCGGATACGCTCACACTTGCCATATGGCTGAGCTGCTGAGGCATGCCCATATAGTCTACCTTGACGTGCGTGATCAAAGCAGGATTAGCCCTTCCGGTATGGAATGTTGTAAGCTCCTGCTTGAAAACTGCCAGCGAAGCTTCCATTTTTTTCTCTGCTTCAAGTAATAATTCTTGAGTCATTTCTATTCCCCCGTTATCAGCGTTCCAACAGGCTCGCCGTAAATAACCTTTTCAAGGCTGTTTTCAATGTCGAGATTGAAAACTATAATGGGTACCCTGTTCTCCAGGCAAAGAGAGAGTGCGGTGGAATCCATAACTCCCAGTCGTTTATTCAGGGCATCCAGGTATGTAAGTCGGTCGAACTTGTGTGCCGATGGGTCTATTTTCGGGTCGGCTGAATAAACTCCATCTACGTTGTTCTTGCTCATAAGAAGAACATCAGCTTCTATCTCGACAGCCCTGAGAGCAGCAGCAGTATCGGTGGTCATATAGGGGTTGCCGGTTCCGCAAGCCAGAATCACTACCCTGCCTTTTTCCAGGTGGCGTATGGTTCTTCTGCGGATAAATGGTTCGGCAACCTGCTGTATTGTCAGTGCGGACTGGGTACGAGTTACAACATCAATGCGTTCCAAAGCATCCTGGAGCATCAGGGAGTTTATCAGGGTGGCCAGCATTCCGGCGTAATCTGCCGTTGCCCGGTCAACCCCGTCCTTTTCAGCCTGTGAGCCTCGCCATATGTTACCGCCACCGACAACTATGGCAACCTCGACGTTCAGTTGCAGAGCACGCTTTACCTGGGAGGCAACTCTGTTGACCGTAGCGGCATCAATACCATATGTGCCGGAGCCTTTGAACGCTTCTCCGCTGAGTTTTAAGAGAACACGTTTGTATTTGGCTTCAGGCATTAGTCCTGCTGCGTTTCACCCAATTCAAACCGGGTGAAACGGCTTATTCGAATATTCTCCCTGGTTTTGGCTATGGTTTCAATTATCAGATCTCTGACAGTTCGGCCCTGGTCTTTGATAAAAGGCTGTTCCATCAGGCAAACAACTTCAGCCGGCTCTTCAGCGTCTTCGGGCAGTTCTTCCTTGCAGATATAGCAGGGGCTCATGGCTGTTATCTGCATGGCGATATCGTGGGCGAGGTTTTTAAACTCATCGGTGCGGGCAACAAAATCGGTCTCGCAGTTAAGTTCGACGATGGCGCCAACGCGGCCGCCGGCGTGTATATATGCTTCAATAAGTCCCTGGCCGGTAGCACGGTCGGCTTTTTTGGCAGCTTTCTCATACCCCTGCTCTTTCAGGGTTTCGGCAGCCTTCTGTATATTCCAGTCACAATTGATTAAAGCGTTGCGGCAATCCATTACACCAGCGCCACAAAGCTCTCGTAATTCTTTGATTATGGCAGTCTTGTCTTCCAAGGCCTTCTCCTTAAATACTTATGAATTCGCTTCGTTGTCCATTGCGGTTTCACCAGCTTCAACTGCTTCAGCTTCAGCGTCTGCCGCTATGGTTTGGTTGAGGTTTTGTCCCTCTATTACAGCCGAAGCAATCTTCCCGGTAATGAGTTTGATTGCCCGGATTGCGTCATCGTTGGCGGGAATCGGGAGATCAACCTCGTCCGGATTACAGTTAGTATCTACTATAGCAATTACCGGAACCCCCATCTTGCGGGCTTCAGCTATGGCAATTCTTTCTTTGGCCGGGTCTACGATATATATGGCCTCCGGAAGGTCGGTCATTTCCTTAAAGCCACCCATGTTTTTGTTCAGCCGCTCAATTTCCTCTACCTTTTTGCGGGCTTCCTTTTTGGGCAACCTCTGGAATTCGCCTCTTTCCTGCTGGTCTTCCAGCCGGACGAGGTAATCCATGCGGGACTGGATGGTTGTAAAGTTGGTCAGTATGCCGCCTATCCACCGCTGGTTGATGAAATACATGTTGCAGCGCTTGGCTTCTTCTTCGATAATGGACTGGGCCTGTTTTTTGGTGCCAACAAACAGGATTTTTCCACCATCGGCAACCAGTTGTTTAACGTATTCGCAAGCCTTGTCCAGCAGCTCCGCCGTCTTTTCAAGGTCTACAATGTGAATTTTGTTTCGCTTGGTAAAGATGTAGCGCTTCATTTTGGGGTGCCAGCGGCTGGTCTGGTGGCCGAAGTGTGCCCCTGCTTCCAGTAGTTCTTTAATTGTAGCTGTATCCGGCAATCAAGTCCTCCCTAATTATAACTTGTAATAGCTTCCCGTTATCAGTCTATCAGTATAGCATAACACCCATTGAGCCACAAACGAGGTGAACCCTTCGGGTGATTGACGGTACTAATCTTTTTTCTGTGCCAAACGGGAGGAGGGCACTCAGTTTCTTTGCTGTTGTAATCATGGCAGCGGCAATTCAATAACTCTGTCGTCCTTAAAGAGGGCATTCCAATATCTGTGTCATACCCAGGAAGGGCCTAACTTTTTCTCTGTTTTCCTGAGGAGGGTGAAACCCCGACGAAGGATCTTCCCATTCTCTTTCACTATGTCATCCAGAGGCAGT
>JAQWDO010000136.1 GCA_028705415.1 Dehalococcoidales bacterium | reverse complement strand
CTTCGGCAGCATTCGAAACATCTGACCATGTGGTTGAATTTTCGACATACAGAAGATACAACACCTGGGCAGGCGTTGAAGCTGGTAGTTGTATAGCCAGAAGAGTTGGTGAAGAAATAGAATTGTGGGTACATACCCAGAGTCCTACCTCCACTCTGCAAAACGCGATGGGTCTGTTTAGAGTTCCCATGAATTGCCTGAAAGCCCACTTCCCGTATAATGGTGCTACTTATGGCCATGGCTCGGCTCCGGGCGCTGCCTGCGTGAACCTTGCCATTCTTGCATGCCAGGCAACCGGTAGGCCGGTAAAAATCATTCTTGATGCCGGCCCCTCTCATTTCATGGGTGGAAGCATGGACTATTCCAAAACCGATATGAAAGTCGGCTTCAATAATGATGGAAAAATTACCGCAGTGTATTCAAACTGCACATTGGGCAACTCTCATTTCCCCGCCCCGTTTGCTTTCCCGGGAAGTGCATATTACCTGTTTGACTCCACTTCTATTCCGAATATAGAAGAGGACCGCTATTCAGTCTATCTCAACCAGGGAGAAAACGGCACAGTTCGCTGTGAAGGTCTTGGAAGCGCTCTGCACTATAGCCTTATCATGAACCGTGTAGCGGCTGAGTTAGGCATGGATCCTCTGGATATTGCCTATAAAAACGATGGGAACTGTGGAGACGGGCAGGAATTTCTGGCTGCCTACAGAGCCCGTCACGGCTTTCCGGATGTAGATGGCCTTACTGAGGTTGTGGAAGCCGGCAGGCAACTGGCTGACTGGGATAACAAATGGCACGAGCCAAACACCAAAAAACTGGCTAATGGCAAAATGCATGGCATCGGTGTTGGATGGATGCATGGATGGCATTTTGACGGTGGGGTCGGTGATTGTACAATCGAACTAATGTATGATGGCACTGCCAGAATTCTTTCCCAGCATCCGGATATTGGCGTAAGCGCACAAACCACCTATTGCCAGTTTGTTGCTGATGAAATTGGCCTGAAATACGGAGATGTCAAACACTGGCATCATGATGATGTCGGTCCCAGGCTGATGTCCCCGGGGGCTTCATTCAACCTGACTACGAATACATTTGCTCTAAGAAAAGCTGCCAAAGAGGTGAAGAAGCAGATTCTTGAACTTGCAACCTGTACCGGTAAATACAAGTATGATTTGATCGATATTCCTGGCGGAAACGATTTAACCAGATGGTCCAGTTTCCCGGGGCTTGCACCAGAAGATCTCGACATAAAAGATGGGGTTGTTTTCGAAAAAGCAAATCCTGACAATAGTGTACTGGTTTCAAAAGTCGCAGCGAAAAGATCCAAAATGGAACTTTACCATGGGCCTGTACCCGGTGGTTGGCCGGAAGAGCTGGTACAAGAATCCCCCTTCCTGGGAGCACTCGATTCATCTCCGGAAGTCCGCCCGATATATGGATACGGATGGCACAGAAGACTGGGGGACCCGTGTTATATCAATCCCCTTCCAAGAGCTGCAGTTGCCTTGACCAGACAAATTCATTTCTGTGAAGTTGAAGTTGATACTGAAACCGGCGAAGTTGACGTCAAGAAAGTAACCTGTGTTAATGATCCTGGCAAAATATTCAACCTTGAATCATGCGAAGGTCAGGAATATGGCGGAACTTATATGGGTATAAGTCGAGCAGAAATGGAAGAAGTGGTATTTGATCCGGGAACCGGTGTCAAACTCAACGACAATCTTCTGGATTACAAGGTAGCCTGCTTTGAAGATATCGGTGATATTCCGGTAAAGCTGCTTGAAACTCAGCTAGGCTGGGGCGCCTATGGCTCTGTAGGTATCGGTGAATCAGCTGCTACAGTTGTTCCGGGCATACTTGCCCCTGCAATCTACAATGCAATCGGCAAATGGATTTATGATTTGCCGATAACACCTGACAAAGTATTGAAGGCTTTAGGAAAGGCATAGGATAAAGAGATGAAAGCATTTGAACATATAAACGCAAAATCAATTGATGAGGCCTCTGCCATCTTGAGTGGAGGGAATGCAGTAGTCAATGCCGGAGGAACCGATCTGGTAGGTGCTCTCAGGTTCCAGATACTCAATGATTACCCGAAGAAGGTGGTTAACCTGAAATCTATCCCCGGTTTGGACTACATCAAGGAAGAAAGCGGCGTGCTTAAGATCGGGGCAATGACCAGGTTGGAAGATATTGCAGCCAGTGATGTTGTAAAGTCAAAATACAGCGCCCTGGCACAGGCAGCAGACAGAACTGCATCTCCCCATATCAGGGAACAGGGAACTATCGCTGGAAACATCTGCCAGATGAACCGGTGCTGGTATTTCAGAAAACCGGATAACCGTTTCTTCTGCATCCGCAAGGGCGGAAACATGTGCTTTGCTATGGCGGGAGACAACCGTTACCACTCGATATTCGGTGCTGTAAATGCCTGTATAGCAGTCAACCCTTCGGATACGGCTCCTGCCCTTGTTGCTCTTAATGCAACCATAAAGACCAACAAGAGGGATATTCCGGCAGAAGATTTCTGGGCTGTCGCCATACCCGGTTCAACCGTGCTTGAAGAAGATGAAATTGTTACCGAGATCCAGGTGCCGGCTCCTCCGAGCGGAGCCAAGAGCGCATTCTTCAAGACAGCTATCCGAAAATCAATCGATTTCCCGATTGTAAACTGTGCGGCAATGATATCGGGATCAGACGCCCGCATTTGCCTGAATGCTGTTTACAACAAGCCATACCGGGCAACCAAAGGCGAGGACGTTATCAAAGGCAAGACGATTAATGAAGAGAATGCCGATGCAGCTGCCGAGGCAGCTCTGTCAGAGGCAAACGGTTTACCGGGGCGGGCTGATAACCCCGGAACCAAATACAAGATTCAGATTGCCAAAGCTATGGTGAAACGAGCCATACTTGCCTGCAAGTAATATTCCCGGTTAGCATTTAAAATTAATGAGAGGCGGATAAACAAACCCGCCTCTCATTTTTTATAATAAATTGACTCTGTGAACAAAAAACTCGATAATTAAGGGGCCAGGATTCGATTGTATCTATCCAGACGGTGAAGGAGATAAAACACGTAAATGATAG
>JAQWDO010000135.1 GCA_028705415.1 Dehalococcoidales bacterium | reverse complement strand
CGGTTCCCCCAACAAGGTGGAAATTGTAGACCCTGAAAAGGATGAAGTGGTTAAAGAGGTTGAATTTGTGGTGATGCCGCCGACTGTACAGCTGGATATAGCTGATGCCCCATCAATCGAGAACATTGTTTACGTCAGCGCCAACACAAATTCAATCCCCGGCAACAGCGTGCGGGAAGCGTTGAGAGCAGCTGGAACGATCAGTATTTCAAAAGACGGCGCCTTCTACGTAGAAGTACCCTATGCTTCTGCAACCTATACACAGGGGACGCTCAACTGGACAACAGAAGTTACTGAATTTATTATGACCGGCAACTGGGACAACGCCACCCGGAAAGGAACCGGCTATGTTACCTGTAGTATCACTGCCAGCGGTATAGCCAAAGATTCTTTTGATGATGACCCTGCCATGGAAAAACACTATGCAAAGTCAGTTATGAGCTACTCGTTGAGTTTAGAGGGATCGGTTGCGTTCTCTGCTACAGAAGACCAGTTTATAATCAAGGTTAAATCCACTTATTCTCCAGATGTCAGTTCACTTTTATATATCTATAACTTCTACAACGACGAATGGCATGCCGGCGACAATCCCTCAGAAGGATACCCGGATGTTTTGAAAAAGAGTTATTCCGGTACTTCAACCTGGACCATGAACTTCGACATTGTAAAGTGATTGAACCGGGGCATTGGTAAAAAGAAAGGGCGGCTGTAACAGCCGCCCTTTTTGAATGACCTGAAAAAGTTAACTACTGGTTCGCGCCGGCCGGGCTTAAAACCGGCTGGTAACCGCCAGGACCTTTCTGGTTATTAAAATAATCGCTAACTTCGGGTTTTCCCAGATAGGCGATAATGAGAACACCGATCACGGTACCCACCGGGAAATTGGGGATGGAGAGCACCGCATGGATTATACCCAGGCCGCGAGCCCATGACTTACCCTGAAGAGATCCGATACCGGCTATGAGCGAAACAAGAAAATAGACAATCATGAACAGGAAACCCAGGCCGATAAACACTACAACAACCTCACCCATTGAAATGGAACCCAGGAAAGGATCGAAAAACAACCATGGGATTATATGATGGCCGTTAAACACCATCACCAGTATCAACGCTGAACCGAGTATCCCGATGAGCGAAGCTGCAGCAGACAGAAGCTGCCAGACAGCTATCAGTGAAAGGTGCTGTGGTTTCTGCATGTGTTCCTCCAGATTTATTATTTTGACCCTGCTTTGGCCGCCCTACTTTCAGTAAATATAACGCTGATGGCTGGCACATCGTTAGCTTTCATTTTAAAAAAATATTGCATTAATGGAGAGTTTTCAGTGCATAAAAGTTCCAGATGCAACCCCTCACCTGCAGTCACCGGCAAAGAACAGTATACTCCCCCAAAAAAACAAAAAATAATGATATTTATTATTGACATGAAACAGAGTTATGCTTATAATAGGCACCGAAATGAAAAAACTTGCGGTTGTTGGTCTGGTTCTTCTGCCATTTGTCCTTGCTTCATGCGGGGGCGCTAACCAGATGGCAGGCCTTCCACTGGTGGAATTTTCTACTGAAGATTTTACCGGCTCCGGCAACTGCGCGGCCTGCCATGTAGACCTGGAAGACCAGATCGGCAATTATGTTTCAATCAGCAACCACTGGCGCTCCACCATGATGGCAAACGCCGCCAAGGATCCCTTCTGGCAGGCAAAAGTTGCTTCCGAAGTTGAGCGCAACCCCCACCTGAAAGAAGTAATTGAAGAAAAATGTGCCAGCTGCCACATGCCGATGGCTTACACCCAGGCAGAGGTAAGGGATGTTTCTGCCATGATTTTTGACAGCGGGCTCACCAACCCTTCCAACCCGCTCAACCCGGCAGCCATGGACGGGGTTTCCTGCACTCTGTGCCACCAGATAGTAGACCCGGTCCTCGGGGAATATACAGTTGATACAAGCACGGAACCACCAGACCGGTTGATATACGGCCCGTATGAAAACCCCGAACAGAGCCTGATGATTGCCGCTTCCAAGTTTACGCCGGTATACGGAGAACACGTAACCGATTCGGTTCTGTGTGGCACCTGCCACTGAGTAACTACCCCGTGCGTCGATAGTAAGGGCGACGTACTAGGAACCTTCCCGGAGCAGACTCCGTGCCTTGAGCATATAAACAGCATCTACATTGATCAGGGTATTGAATGCCAGACCTGCCACATGCCGGAGGCGGACTCCTCCGTAATAATTTCAGATGTGGGTTCGGGACTTGAAAACCGGGATCCGTTCAGCCAGCATTACTTCGTCGGCTCCAACGAGTTCATGCTCGAACTGCTCAAAGCCAATATAGATACCCTTGGTATAACGGCATCTACTGAAAACTTTGACGGAACCGTAGAACGCCTTATGGACCTTTTAAATAAGGAAACGGCTTCAATTACCTTTTCCAAATCGGAAAGAGCGGGAGACACGCTTATCCTGGATATTGATATTGAACAGCTGGTCGGCCACAAGTTCCCAACCGGGTTTCCTTCCCGGAGGGCATGGCTGCACATCACAGTTACCGATAAAAAAGGCCAAGTAATATTCGAATCCGGCGCGCCGCTGGAAGACGGGCGCATCCAGGGCTGTGATTCCGACGAGGATACTTCAACCTACGAGCCGCATTACAATGTTATCAGCTCTGAAGACCAGGTTCAGATATATGAAGCCGTCATGCTCAACAGCGACGGCGAAGTAACCTACACCCTGCTCAGGGCAAATACATTTGCCAAAGACAACCGCCTCCTGCCCAAGGGTTTTGACATCGAAAATTCCCACGAGAACACCAGGGTTTACGGCGAAGCCTTGAATGACCCCAACTTTATGGGAGGCTTTGACCGGGTTACCTGCCAGATAGATACCTCCGGGGCAGACGGCGCACTGACGGTTGAAGTCGAACTGCTGATGCAGACCGCTTCTTACCCGTACATACAGGATTTTTCCGGTGAATTTACTCCGGAATCTGAAAGCTTCCTTGCGATGTATGATGAAATGGATAAAACTCCCACGCTCGTTACATCAACCAGCACGACAGTTCCCTAGCTTTTACTGTTACGCACAGCTAACCGATGCATTTTCGGCCGATGTAAATATC
>JAQWDO010000016.1 GCA_028705415.1 Dehalococcoidales bacterium | reverse complement strand
ATAAGGGTGCGCGTTTTGTCCGGTTTTGCGATTGCTTCAATATCCCGATTGTAACCTTGGTGGATGTACCAGGGTATATGCCGGGCAAGCAGGAAGAATACAAGGGAATTATCCGGCACGGAGCCAAACTCCTGTATGCTTATGCGGAGGCAACGGTGCCCAAGATCAGTGTTGTAATCCGCAAGGCTTATGGCGGAGCTTATATCGTAATGAGTTCAAAAAGCCTGAGAGGGGATATCAACTATGCCTGGCCGGGTGCCGAGATAGCCGTAATGGGTCCGGACGGAGCAGTTAACATAATATATCGCAAAGAACTGGAATCAAGCCAGGATCCCAGGGAACTAAGGGAGAAATTGATAGGCGAATACCGGGAAAAATTTGCCAATCCTTTTGTTGGGGCTTCAAGGGGTTATATTGATGATGTTATCGACCCCCGGGAAACCCGGCTTAAGATAATTAACGCCCTGGAAGCTCTGGAAAACAAAACGGTAACCAACCCGGTAAAGAAACACGGTAATATTCCCCTGTAGGTGGCACTCTATTACGGGGAAGATCTCCCATGTTACGGCGGGCACTATTACAGGGAAGATCCTTCGTCGGGGTTTCACCCCTCCTCAGGAAGACATAGTTAATGTGTGGCCCTCCTCTGGATGACAAAGAAAACAAATGTCATTCAGAGCGTCAGCGAAGAATCTCACACGGATTGGGCCCGTCCACACGTAAACTCTCCAATGGTACCAGGAGTACTATCCGGGGAAGATCCTTCGGCAGTAAACTGCCTCTGGATGACAGTAATTAATGTATGGCCCATTCATGCGGTAAATGCGCATGTTACGGCGGGCGCTATTACGGGGAAGATCCTTCGTCGGGGTTTCACCCCTCCTCAGGAAGACAGAGTTAAAGAGAAAGGGAAGATCCTTCGGCAGTAAACTGCCTCAGGAAGACATAGTTAATGTGTAGCCCTCCTCTGGATGATAAAGGTAAAGAATGGTCCTCCTCAGGGCCCAATAATAATATGAGAATGACAGTTTAAATGGGATGAAACGGTTAAAGTCCAGAGGATGCCGCTTCGTATTCATTTATCAGGGCAGTAAAAAGTTCTTTAACGGTTATAATTTGCTTGTTTAGGTAGGCATTTGCGCCGGCGAAGGCAAAGCCTTTGTCAAGAAAGCCCTTTTTGGCATTGGTAAGTGCACGGCAGATGCAGTATGGAGACAGTTTAAAATCACAGGTTTTAAGGCACTTCCAGGGGCAGGAGAATGGCCGTTTTACCTTATCGTTTACAGCTTCCAGGAATTTATTCCTGATTGCTCTTCCGGGCAGGCCTACCGGGCTTTCTATAATGACAAGATCTTCTTTATTGCATTCTAAAAATACGTTTTTAAAAGCATCAGAAGCGTCGCATTCAACTGTCGTAACAAAACGGGTAGCCAACTGGACTCCCGCTGCACCCAGGTTTAAAAATTCAAGTATATCAGCACCGGTATAAATGCCGCCAGCGGCAATTACAGGGATATCTTCTCCGAATTTCTCGCGGTATGGCTCGACTGCAGCGATTACCTGGGGGATTAGCGCCTGGAGAGAACAGGAGGGATCTTCCAGCTGTGAATACTTGAAGCCAAGATGGCCTCCGGCCAGCGGCCCTTCTACAACAACCGCATTCGGAACACGGTTATAATGCTGTGCCCAGTATCTTAATATTAGTTCGGCTGCTCTGGCGGAAGACACTATGGGGACAAGGCAGGTATGATGGCGCCCGGCTTCCCTGGGAGGAATCAACTCCGGTGCTTTAAGTGGCAAACCAGCTCCCATGATAACAATATCGGCCTTCTCTTCCACCGATATCCGGATAAGGTCATCAAAATCGCTCAAGGCAACCATGGCATTAACGCCAATAATGCCATCACCAAGGCTGCGGGACCGGCGGATTTCTTCCCGAAGGGCTTTTTGATTGGCCTGATGTGGGTTGCGGTTGAAATCGGGTTCAAGCATGCCAATTCCAGCAGCAGAAATGACTCCAATACCACCTTCCCGGGCAACTGCACTGGCCAGCCCGGAAAGAGAAATTCCGACTCCCATGCCTCCCTGTATTACCGGGTATTTGGCTTTATGATTACCTATGGAAAGTTTGGGTAGAGGCATAACACACTCCTTTTGACAATGCTTGTTAGATTTAGTAGTTGTAGAAACCCCGGCCGGATTTGCGCCCGAGTTTGCCTTCTTTGACCAGGCTCTCAAGCATTTCCGTTGGAGCAAAATGGGGTGAGTCAAGTTGTTCATGCATGGATCTGGCAATGCTGAGGGCAGTATCGAGACCGATGAAATCTGCCAGTTTGAAAGGGCCCATGGGGTGGTTTAATCCAAGGGTAACTGCTTTATCGATGTCATCAGCATTAACTCCCAGCTCGTAAAGCCGCATTGCCTCGGCAAGAAAAGACAGCAGGAGCCGGTTAACGATAAAGCCGGGAGTATCCGGGGCGTTGACAACAGTTTTACCCAGTGACTGGCAAAATTCACAGGCTCTGTCAAATACTTTCTGGCTGGTATGTTTGGTTTTTACGATTTCTACCAGTTTCATGGAGCTTACCGGGTTGAAGAAATGGATGCCAACAATCCTCGTTTTGTCTTGCGCATAAGATCCGATCTGACTGACTGTGAGGCAGGATGTATTGGTTGCCAGTACCGTGTCCGGGCTGCAGATCCTGTCCAGTTCGGCAAACAAATTCTGTTTTAGAGCGAGGTTTTCCGGAATGGATTCTATAACCAGGCTGCAGCGATCCAGTTCCCCGAGATTCCCGGCGGGAAGGAGCCTATCTGAAAGTTTATTGGCTACATCTTCCGGGAAACGTTTCAACCGGGCCAGTCTGTGAACGGAGTTGGAGAATTCGGCAATATGGCTTTTGCAGGAAGCATCATCCCGTCCTAACGCTTTTACGCTGTAACCGGCGGCAAGTACAACTTCGGCAATCCCGCGCCCCATTGTTCCCAGGCCGATTATTCCAATCTCGCTGCACTGCACTGAAGTTACCTTCCCTCAAAATTAGGTTTGCGCTTCTCGTTTGCAGCAGCCAGCCCCTCGCTGAAGTCGCCGGTAGTTGTCAGCATTTCGAAAAGGGATTTTTCCAGTCTCAAGCCACTGTCCAGGGAAAGATTTATCCCCTGGAGCATTGCCTGTTTGGCTGCTCTTACCGCCAATGGTGCCGGTTTTAGAATCTGCTTTGCCATTTTCATGGCCTCTTCCATCAATTTATCGGCCGCAACCAACTTGTTCACCAACCCGATGCGGTAAGCTTCTGCTGCATCAATAGGGCGTCCAGTAAAAAGCATTTCGGCGGCTTTACACTGCGGAACAAGGCGAATCAACCTCTGGGTTCCTCCCCAGCCTGGAATAATTCCCAGGTTAACCTCTGGCAGCCCCAGCAAAGCCCTCTCGGAAGCGATACGCAAATCGCAGGCAAGTGCCAGTTCCAGCCCTCCACCGAAAGCAACGCCGTTAATGGCAGCAATAAGCGGTTTGTAGAGTGTTAATCCTCGCATATTGGTTGGTGGATGAGGGCCGGAACCCGAATGATTGTTTGTTATTTCCGGAAGAAGTGTTGTGACATCTGCACCAATAGAAAAGGCGCGCTGACCTGCTCCGGTGATAATCCCAACCTGCATATTGTCATCGTCTTTAAAATCACAAAGTGCCTGACTCAGCTTTTTAAGCAGAGCCATATCAATTGCGTTAAATTCATCCGGACGGTTAAGCGTAATTACGGCAATATGATCATTTTTTTCATAAATAACGGGCATTTTTATTTAAAGATTAACTCCATTTCTGTTTAAGGCTGTCAATAACATTCACATTGAAAAGTCTGGCTTCCGGCAATATTCGTTTAATGAGCCCGGAGAGAACGTTTCCCGGACCGAATTCAATAAAAGTATCTACACCCTGCTCGCTCATATATTCTACCGATGGCTGCCAGAGTACCGGTTTAAGCAGTTGTGCCTCGAGTTCGTGATGGATTTCAACTGCGCTGGTGATTGGTCTGGCGCTGGAATTGGCAAGCAGAGGTACAGCGGCATTTTTGATTGTAACACTGGCAAGGGCTTTTGCAAGCCCGTCAGCAGCCGGTTTCATAAGGCTGGAATGAAAAGCTCCGCTAACCTTGAGCGGGATTGCTTTACGTACGCCCAGCATGGCAGCGGTTTGAACAGCTGTTTCCAGTGACTCTGCCGGTCCGCTGATTACCACTTGTTGAGGGGAGTTAAGATTGGAGACTTCCATGCCGGTCAAGGAACAGATCTTCTCTGCCAGTTCCCTGTCAGCTCCAATGAGTGCCAGCATGCCGCCCGGATTGGCAACGCCTGCTTCTTCCATAAGGGTTGCTCTGGCAACAACCAGCGTTAAAGCATCCCAAAGCTCAAGTGATCCTCCGGCAACCAGAGCGGTATACTCGCCCAGGCTGTGTCCGGCGACAAAGTCTGCCGGGGGGAGGTCATTTGCAGCTTCGGCCGCCTTAAAGATGGCGATTGAGGTAGCAAGCAGCGCCGGTTGTACGTTTTTTGTCAGGGTAAGTTCCTCCAGAGGGCCTTCGAAACATAACTCGGATATTTTATACCCCAGAATTTCATCTGCAAGGTTGTATGTGTCACGGGCGGCAGGACAGTTTTGGTATAAATCCTTGCCCATTCCAACTACCTGGGCTCCCTGCCCGGGGAAAATATAAGCTGTCTTACCCATCTGTCGAAGAACCCTCCGTCAACCGGCAGAGATTTGTTAATACTTCCTCTGCTCTCGATATGGTACTGGTTATGATATCTTTTACCGGCAGGACATCGCGGATGAACCCGGATACCTGGCCTGCCATCAGTGAACCATTGTTTATGCTGCCTTCCAGAACACCCTCACGAAGCTTTCCCTTGCTAAGTTCGTACAGTTCTTCCGGGCAGCAGCCTTCTCTTTCCTTTTGAGAAAAGTCACGGGTAAAACGATTTTCCAGGCATCTCGCCGGATGGCCGATTGATTTGCCTGTTACTGTGGTTGCCCGGTCATTGGCTTCTATAATCTGGCGCTTGAAATCCGGATGAGCAATGCATTCCTCAGAGCAAATAAAACGGGTTCCCATTTGTATGCCCCGGGCTCCCAAAGCCAGGGCGGCAACCATACCGCGGCCGTCGGCAATACCTCCTGCGGCAATCACCGGAATTTTAACCGCATCGACTACCTGGGGGACCAGAGCCATTGTGGTGGTCTCACCCACGTGACCGCCGGATTCAGTACCTTCGGCAACAATGCAATCTGCTCCGGCTTTTTCCAGCCGACGGGCAAGGGCTACACTGGAAACAACCGGGATCACGATGACATTGTATTGCTTGAGTCCGGGTATGAGTGCTCCCGGATTACCGCCGCCAAAGGTTATTACTTTTACCTTTTCTTCAACTGCCAGTTTAAGGTTATCACCTGCATAACGGGACATGAGCATAATGTTGACGCCGAAAGGCTTGCCGGTCATCTCCCTGGTGAGTGTGATTTGCTGCTTAAGCCATTCGGGGGGAGCATTTCCGCTTCCGATAATGCCGAGGCCGCCGGCTTCAGAAACGGCTGAAACCAGTTCAGCTGTGCCCAGCCATGCCATGCCTCCCTGCAGTATAGGGTAACGTATGCCAAGCATCTGGCATAAAGGTGTGTTTTCTAACATTGTGCCACCGCCACAGCTACGGCATAATCCCGGCAGTGTGAGATACTCACATCAACGTTTAGCATATTCTTGTTGGAGCATTCAAGGCGAATGTTGCCATGGAGTTTAACCACCGGACGGCCGCTGGATGCAGAAAGCACTTCTATTTCATGCCAGTTACAGACCAATTGCGAAGGATTTATTGCCTTGAGTATAGCTTCTTTTGCTGCAAAACGGCCTGCCAGGCTGGCAGGGCTGTTGTGGCAGGCCTCAAGTTCAGAAGGGGTGTACACCCGGTTAAGAAAAGCTGAATTCCAGCTGGATACCGCTTCTTTTATACGCCCAATTTCGATAATATCAATTCCGGTAGTAACTTTATCGGTCATAGCAGCTAACCTATGAATAACGCCTCAGTGCCAGTACCGAGTTGTGCCCCCCAAACCCAAAAGAATTGGAAATCACTGTATCCACATTCAGCTTGCGGGCATGATTGGGTACGTAATCGAGGTCGCATTCCGGGTCCGAACTTTCAAAATTGATGGTAGGCGGAATTATCCCCTCCTCCAGCACTTTACAGCATACAATTGATTCAAGGGCTCCGGCTGCTCCAAGCATGTGCCCGAGCATGGATTTTACCGAGCTGACCGGGATACTGTAGGCTCGGTTGCCAAAAGTATTTTTAATGGCACGGGTTTCACTGGCATCGTTTAATTTGGTTGAAGTTCCGTGAGCGTTAATATAGCCTATCTCCTCAAACCCTACTTCCTTCAAAGCCATCTGTATTGCGCGGACTGCAGATTCCCCGGAAGAAAGGGGTTGAGTGATATGGAAGGCGTCTGAGGTTGCTCCATAACCAACAATTTCGGCAAGAATTGGCGCACCTCTTTCCAGAGCATAGTCCAGGCTTTCCAGTACAAGAACACCCGAACCTTCTCCCATAACGAAACCATCACGCCGGGCATCAAATGGACGTGAAGCGGTTTTCGGGTCCGGGTTTCTGGTCAATGCTCCCGCCTGGGCGAATCCTGCCACACCGAGAGGGGTTATTGCTGCGTCGGTGCCGCCTGCCAGAGCGGCTTTGATTTCACCGTGCTTTACCATTTTATAGGCAATTCCCACTGCATCCGTTCCGGTTGAACAGGCTGAAACCAGGCTCAGGTTAAAGCCGCGTATCCCGGTTTCGATGGATACTCTGCCGGTGGCATTGTCGGCAATCATCATAGGTACGATAAAAGGGCTAACCCGCATTGGGCCTCGGGAATTGAGCACCGAAACCTGTTCTTCCATGGAATGGGTTCCACCGATTCCACTGCCAACCAGTATGCCGATTTCATAACGGTTTTCATCATCAACCACCAGCCCTGAGTGCTCGATTGCCTGTTTGGCGGCGGCAATGGCAAACTGGGCAAAGCGGTCGGTATATTTGGCGGTGCGCGGATCCATAAAGGCAACCGGGTCAAAGCCTTTAACTTCTCCGGCAACTTTTACCGAGAAATCGGAAGGATCGAAGCATTTTATGGTTTCTATGCCGCTGGTTCCGGCAATCAGATTTTGCCAGGTTTCATCAGCTGTATTGCCAAGCGGACTGACAGCACCGTAACCGGTTACAACAACTCGGTGTGTCATATTATTTACCCAGTTTGGATTCTATGAGTTCGGTTACTTCCCCCACTGTAGTGAGCTTTGCAAGCTCTTCATCGGGAAGGGTAATTCCAAAACTGTCTTCCATAGCCAGGCTGAGTTCAACCATGCTGAGGGAATCCATTTCAAGATCGCCGATAAATGTGGCTTCAGGTGTAATGTTTTCTTCATTAATCCCTGGGTTGACCTTGCAGATAGCTTTCTTGAGTTCTGCGTGAATGTCCATTGCACCTTCCTTAAAAATAAAATTCTGTAAGCAAGGAGTGCCAAAGAGCTGTAGAATGGTTATTATATATAAGAGGCTTGGGAATAGATCCAGCCTTTGCAAATCCTTGTTAAGCGGTGCTAGTATAAGTGTCCTAAAAACCAAAGTCAAATATTAGTATTGTTGGAGTTAGACCCCTATGATTATAGCCGTTGATGCCAGTGGAGGCGATTATGCCCCACATGAAATTGTAAAAGGTGCCGCCAGGGCTGCTGTTGAATATAATGTGCCGGTAGCACTTGTTGGCAACCAGAATATTCTTGCCAGACTGGTAGAAAAGTACGAAAAAAAGTCCAACCTCAGAATAGTTAATGCTCCCCAGATCATCACCTGCGGCGAACAGCCGGTACAGGCATTAAAGTCAAAACCCCGTTCATCCATTTCCGTCGGCATAAACATGGTAAAGGAAGGCAAGGCTTCTGCTTTTGTGTCTGCCGGAAGCACCGGAGCTGTTCTGGCAGCAAGTTATATGATGCTTGGGCGTTTGCCTGGTATACAGAGGCCGGCGCTGGCAACTGTTATAGCCCTGAACCCCGAGCATCCTTTTGTGATAATTGATGCCGGCGCCAACGCTGATTGCATACCTGCTTATCTTGTACAGTTTGCCCTGATGGGTTCGATATTTACTGCAAATCACCTGGGGATTGAAGAACCCAGGGTTGCCCTTCTGAATAATGGCAGTGAAGAAGGAAAAGGCAACCGTCTGATAAAGGAGAGTTACCAGGCAATTAAAAATTGCCCCGACATCCAGTTTACCGGTAACATTGAGCCTCAGGAATTACTTGCCAACCAGGCAGATGTAGTTGTAACTGATGGTTTCACTGGAAATATCGTACTAAAAACCCTGGAAGGTTTCGGGGAAATATTTGGCAAGAATGCCGGTTTGCAGCAAAGCCACCAGATTCCCGGGGAACTACAGGGTTCGGCTCTGGTCAATTATGCCCGGGTGTTATTTCTGACCAGGCGAGCAGATTACAAGGAATTCGGCGGCGCATGTTTGCTTGGTTTGGATGGTAATATTGTTGTAGCCCACGGCCGCAGCAAAGCCAAAGCAATTAAAAGTGCCATACATCTGGCAATTCGTGCTGTTGATCTTGAAATGGTCTCATCAATCAAAAAATCAGTTGAAAAAGTTGGACCGGATACCGTTTCAGGATAGGGCAGGGGCAATTATTATGGTATAATAGTGAGATATTCGTTGGGCGGAGTATGTGCTCCGTTCGTCAAAAATCTTCCAGTCAGTCAAAAATTCTTTCAGCCAAAACAAGAATCGAAAAAAAGGAGGTGAAACCTTAATTCCGTTTCTTGGCTGGCAGGAACAATCAAAAGGAGAAAAATACGTGAAATTATCTAAAAAACTATTGTCCCTGGTAGCGGCTCTAGCTGTTGTGGCAGCGCTGACTGCAGGGCTTGCTGGCTGTGACAGCGATAAAACAGTCACAATTGGACGGGCTCAATGGAATTACGATGTAATCCAGGCCAATATTATCGGCATGGCCATTGAAGAAAAAGGTTACGACGTTGAGATGAAAGATGTCTACGAGATGGGCCTTATGTTTGCTGCAGTAGGTGATGGCAGTGTGGATTTTTATCCGGATGCCTGGCTGCCTGCTCTTCAGGGAACCTATCTTGAAGCCAATCAAGATACTACAGTTGTTGGGGGGGACGTATATGGTGAGGATGTTCCCCTGCGCTGGGCAATTCCCGGTTATACTGCTGATGAATACGGTATAACCTCCATTGAAGATCTGGAAGGTAAGGGAGATCTTTTTGGTGGCAAGATATATGGTTATGAAGCCGGTACCGGTGGCTCAGAACGCAGTTTGGATGCTCTTGAAGCATATGGGCTTGAAGATGAATACGAGTTAATTACCGGCAGTGTTCCGGCACTTATGGCCGAATTAAAAGCCAACTACAATGTTGAAAAGCCGGTTATGGTTGTTCTTTGGAGACCTCATCCCATATTCACCCAGATGGATATACGTATGCTGGAAGACCCCAAGAATGTGTTTGGAACCAACTACGTCCGCTATGTTGCTCATGACGAATTCGTTGAAAACAATCCTGAAATCGTTACCTTCCTTGATAATGTACGGATTCCCCTTGTTGATGTTGAGGAAATGATGCTTTTGAATGAAGAAGAAGGCTATACGGAAGACGAATTGGCGCAAAACTGGTATGACGAACACAAGTCCACCATAGAAACCTGGTGGCCGTAGGCAAGTTTTGCTGACTGTTAAATATAATAAGGGGGCTGGGGTACTTGCCAGCCCCCACTTTTTTTATTATTCTTATGCTACTGGAAAATTTCGAAAGGGAGGTACTCCCGAATGTTCGGACTCGAAATAGATATTGCCGGTGTTGTTAATGCAATCGTTGATTTTATCGTAAAGCACCTCGGAGGTTTTCTGAGAGCCATATCCAGCGGTATCGAGAAAGGTTTTGAGGCTATTGTAGATGCCCTCTCGTGGCCTCCAGCCATAGTTGTAATACTGGCTTTGGTGGCTGTTGTGTGGCTGGTTACAAGAAGCTGGAAATTATCACTCGGAAGTTTTATCGGGCTTTGCCTGATTCCTATGATGAGTCTATGGCCTTATGCGCTTGATACTCTGGTACTTGTACTTTTTTCAACTGCCGTATCACTGCTGTTTGCCATTCCTATCGGAATTATGATGGGTATCAGCCAGAAAGTGGCAACTATAATGAAGCCGGTCCTGGACCTCATGCAAACCATGCCATCGTTTGTATATCTTATCCCGGCAGTCATGCTGTTTGGTGTCGGCAAGGTACCAGCGATGTTTGCTACCATGATATTTGCAATGCCACCGGCGATAAGACTTACCTATCTCGGCATCCAGGAGGTTTCCGGGGAAGTTAAAGAGGCAGCCATCTCATATGGCGCAACCCGCAAACAGCTGTTATTTGATGTACAGCTGCCGCTGGCAGTTCCTACCATAATGGCTGGAATAAACCAGTGTATAATGCTCGCTCTTTCAATGGCAGTTATAGCCTCCATGATCGGTGCTGCCGGCCTTGGTAATGAGGTGCTAAGAAGCATCAGCCGGTTGGACGTGGGTTATGGTTTTGAAGCAGGTATCAGTATTGTTTTCCTGGCAATTATTCTGGATAGAGTTACCAATGCAATTCACAAACGAACCGAATTGCAAGGCACCAAACGGGAAGAAGCCCAGGCATAACTTCAGATATAACAGGATAGTGGAACCGGGTAATCCGGCGGCTTACGCTCCGGAGCCCGGTTCTTCATTTGCAGACTTTTCGGTTGCACCATCAACCGGTGCATCTTTAACTGGTAGTGCCTTTTCCTCTTCAGTTTTGGCCGGTTCCTCTACGCTGGAGGATTCTCCATTGTCATAGGTATTAGGTGTAATATTGTTCAGGCAGTCCAGCGGATCAAGGATTCCCCTGAGCCTGCCGTTTTCATTTACCACAGCAATCGGCAGGCCTGCGGTGCACAGGGGCAGAATATCCCCAAGGGAAGTTGATTCGGTGGTCTGGGGGAAGTCGGTATTCATAACCTCGGAAAGGTCGTTGATCTTTTTCTTGAGTGCTGCAGCAATGTCTTTATCAGTAATAATACCAACGGGCTGACGTTGGGAATTGACCACATAAATTTCATCGCGGTCAATGGAGCGCATTCGTACCATGGCAGTACGTACCGTATCTCGTTTCAAAAAGAGGGGTTCTGGAGCTTCCATAATAGAACTGGCAGTCAGCACCAGGCTGCGGTTGATATCCTGGGTGAAGTTGGCAACATAATCATTTTCGGGGTTGGAAACAATATCCTCAGGAGTACCGATCTGGACTATCTCGCCTCCTTTCATTACTGCAATTCTATCCCCCAGTTTAAGCGCTTCGTTCAAATCATGGGTGATAAACACAATGGTTTTTTGCATTTCCCTCTGAAGGTTGATAAGTTCATCCTGCATATCTCTGCGGATCAGGGGGTCGAGCGCGCTGAATGCTTCATCCATTAGCAGAATATCGGCTTCAGTAGCCAGGGCTCTTGCCAGCCCTACCCTCTGCTGCATACCGCCGCTTAAATTGGAAAGCGGGCGGTCTGCCCATTCTTTAAGGCCAACCAGCTCAAGGGCTTTCAACGCCTTCTCACGCCGGACTTCCTCTTCAATACCCTGTACCTTCAAACCATACTCGGCGTTTCCAAGTACTGTGCGGTGTGGGAATAATCCAAAGTGCTGAAAAACCATTGCCATTTTCTTGCGTCTAATTTCACGCAATCTTTCTCCATCCACTTTCTGAATATCTTCATCATCAACAAACACGGAACCACTGGTGGCATCCAGCAGGCGGTTTAAGCACCTGACCAGGGTAGACTTGCCCGATCCGGAAAGGCCCATAACCATAAACATTTCGCCAGGGGCAACCGAAAAGGAGACGTCAGCCACTGCTACAACATGGCCGCTCTCTTTGAAAAGTTGTTCGGCACTGGTGCCGGACTGGTATTTTTCCAACGCTTCCTGGGGATTTTTCCCAAAAATCTTGAAAAGGTTTTGAACCCTGATTTTATCTTCCATGATTCCTCCTGCGTGTAAACCTGGCGATTACATATGTTCGCAAGGCATCGAATTCATACATAATAAATGGGGTAAGTATGAGTTTAATAATAAACGTCGAGTCAGATAGTGTCAAGAAAAGCCTGTTAATCTGGCAGTTGAAATTCAACTAATGTTATACTTTTTAAATGGTGGTAAAAATAATATTTGCTATTGGTTTGCTCTTTGCAGTAGATATGGCAATTATGGCAGTGGTTGCCCGATTTTTCGGAGCGTTATCTGTGGTTGCAGTCATTGTTTCTACTGCTCTGGTTGGAGCATTTGTACTGTTGCAACTGGGCCCGGCGGCAGCGCGCAGGTTAAGAGCAAGCCTTACGGGTTCTGCAGTTCCGGAAGAAGGCATATTGCACACAATATTACTGTTTCTGGCCGGAGTACTATTGATTACCCCCGGGATAATGGCAGATATGCTCGGTTTACTGTTGCTGTTACCGAAATTCCGGTCTATGATTGCCGGAAAAGCCAGAAAAATTGCAGAAAAACTGGTTAACCGGGGAGCTGTAAGGGTGGCAAGAATAAACCAGAGGAATCAATGGCCAAAATAACACTGGATTTACATAATATTTACAACCGGGGCACCGAGATTGACAGCGAGTTGAACCGGGTGATTCAGGAAGCAGTTGATAAACGCATCACTCCGGTGGAGATTATACCGGGAAAGGGTTCCGGCCAGTTAAAAAAACGCGTGCTAAGGTTCTTGATGCAGCCGGAAATAAAAAAGTTATATCACCGCCTGGAAAAAGATGATAAAAACTTCGGGCGGATATTTGTGCACTTCAAGCATTAGGGAAAAATGGCTCCCCGAGTAGGATTCGAACCTACAACCTAGCGGTTAACAGCCGCCCGCTCTACCATTGAGCTATCGGGGACC
>JAQWDO010000134.1 GCA_028705415.1 Dehalococcoidales bacterium | reverse complement strand
GGTTAAGCACAGTGTCCTTGCCAGACCCCGAAGGGCCGGATACTACCAGGACTATTGGCCTGCTGGTGCGATTAACGATACCGGGTTACCTACTTTCTTGCTTTTTCTACTGCTTCGGGCTTGATAACAGTACCACCCCGCATCACCTGGACACGCCCGGTTATGGTTTCAGGCGCTAAAGCAGCCAGAACTATATGATTACTCTCGGTAAATATCACGGCTTTGGTCCTGCGCCCGCTGGTCATATCAATCAGCTTGCCATTGGTTTTTGCATCCTGGACCGCCCTTTTTATCGGCGCCGAACCGGGAGAAGCAATGGCGACGACTTTATCCATTACCAAAACATTTCCGAAACCTACATGTACCAGCTCTGCATCCATCGACTTAACCTCACTGTGGATTATTGAAACAACTGAGCACTTCCAAACTGTAATGGAAAGACTTAGACATTATACATTCTGCAAACAGGGCTAGCAATCGAAAAGATATACCGTTCCCCAACCGGAAAGAAATTACTTCAAAAAATCTTTCCACTCACGACACTGTCATGATCTTCCCGGCATTTCAGCTGTAAATTGCTTTTTAAACATTAAACAGAAAGTTGATCACATCACCATCCTGGACAATATAGTTTTTTCCTTCTACCCTGAAGACACCTTCTTTCCTGGCGCCGGCATATCCCCCCAGACGGACAAGGTCATCATAATGGACTACTTCAGCCCGGATAAAACCTCTCTCGATATCGCTGTGAATACGGCCAGCAGCCTGTGGAGCACTGGTGTTTCTGGGTATAGGCCAGGCCCGGCTTTCATCTTCGCCAGTGGTTAAAAAGCTTATCAGCCCAAGAAGGTCAAAGGAAGTCCGGATCACTTTATTGAGACCCGGCTCTTCAATTTGAAAATCATCCAGAAATGCCTGCCGGCTCTCATCATCCAGGCCTGCAAGTTCCATTTCAAGCTTCCCGGCAAGTGCCACAATCAGGTGGCTTTTATCACCAAAGCGTAAATTCAACTGCTCTTCCATCTGCCTGGCCTGCCCCAGCTCATCCTCACCAATATTTAAAACAGTGAGCATAGGTTTCAAGCTTAAAAACTGATAACCGGAAATCTTTTTCAGATCCTCTTCATCAAGCGCCTGGCGCCTGAGCGGAGCGCCTGCTTCCAGGCCGGCCTTTATATTTTCCAGAAATACAGCTTCTCCCTCCAAAGCCGGGCGCTCGGCCGTCCGGGAGCTTTTGATCTGCGCAGAAAGTTTTTCCAGGCGCCTTTCTATGACTGCCATATCGGAAAAAGCCAGCTCGAGTTCCATTGCCTCAATATCACGCGCCGGATCAATACTTGCCTGCGGATGCGGAACAGCCTCATCTTTAAAAGCTCTGACTACGCATAAAAGCGCATCGGTCGCTCCCAGGCTGGAAAGCAGTTTGCCGCTAAGGGTAAAGTCTTTGGCGGCATTTTTTATACTCGCTCCCAGATCGATATACTTTACCTCTCCGTAGACTGCCTTTCTGGACTTGAACATTTCCTTCAGACGATCGACTCTGGAATCCGGAACCCTGGCAATACCAATGTGTTCCTCCTGGCGCGAGCGGCCTGAACCTGCCTCCATACTGGTAAGGCAGTTAAAAATAGTTGTGCGCCCGCTCATCTCAAGGCCAATAATACCAACATCCAAACTCATTTTTTCAACCTGTCTATATTATTTGTAACGCAAATCTCAATCTGCTGCTGCCGGTAAAAACAGCCGGCTTATCTCAGGGCTAATTTTACGCTGAAGTTTCATGTACTTCAAACTACTGCCTGCCTGTAACTATTGACAGGGATATTATTAGAGCCTAAAATGCTAGATTGCCAATCAAGGCCTGGCTTGCCATACCGGTAAGCCGACACTAACGCAAAGGACGAGGGTTTATGTATATTATTATCGCTGGTGGCGGTATCATCGGTACTCACATAGCCTCCCTGCTGGTCGAGGAAGGCCATGAAGTGCTGGTAATCGAACAGTCTGGCGAGATACTGGATAAAATCCGTGGCAATCTGGATGTAAAAACCATCCAGGGGAACTCAGCCACGCCCAAGACACTCAAGCAGGCTGAAGCAGAACGCGCTGATCTGGTTCTGGCGGTTACCAATAATGACGAAACCAACATGATCACCTGTTTTATGTCAAAAGAACTCGGAGCTGCAGCTACGGCTGCCCGTATCCGCAACCCTGATTTTTCCTATTATTTCGTTTCCGGAGGCAAGTCCCCGCTGTCCCCGAGACGTATAATACGCCCCAAGAAACTGGGTATAGATGTGTTTATTAATCCTGAATATACGGCTGCCCAGGAGATCGTAGCAATTCTATCCAGCCTGTACTCAACACCAATGGAAAACTTTGCCGGAGGCATGGTACAGATCCGGGAATTCAGGGTAGAAGATGAGAGCCTGATCGGAATGCCGGTGGGCCAGCTTATAGACCTCTTGCCGCATCCGGCCGTCGTTGCCGCACTGATACGCAAGGGAGAGCTGATGGTGCCAACCGGAGAAACTGTAATACAAAAAGAAGACAGTATTTACCTTGCAGCAATGAAAGACCATATAGACGAACTGGGGAAGGTTTTAAGCACTCCTCAGCGCCCGGCAAGAAGAATTGTGATTCTCGGAGGAGACAGAATAGGATATCTTGCTGCCGAAGGCCTGGCACGGCGCGGAGCCGATGTAAAGCTGATCGAGTCTGACACCGCCAAGGCGGAGGAGCTGGCTTTTAAACTGGATAATGTGGAAATTATCAAAGGTTCCGGCACCAGCCGGGATTTTCTGACTGAGCTCGGAGTACCTTCCGCAGATGCCTATGTTTCCACCACTTTCAACGATGAACTCAATATTCTGAGCGCCCTGCTGGCCAAAAAGCTGGGAGTGCCGCGTTCTCTGGTTATTATTAACAATGCAGCCTATATCCCGCTTGCAGAGGCAATGGGAATAGACGTAGCTGCACTACCGACACTGCTGGCTGCTGATGAAATAACCCGTTTTGTGCTTCACGGCGGAGCAATAGCCACCGCTTACCTGGAAGGGGACAAAATGGAAGCTGTAGAGTTTCTGGCAAGCCCGACTGCTCCTATCACCAATCATAAATTAAGTGAAGCTGGC
>JAQWDO010000015.1 GCA_028705415.1 Dehalococcoidales bacterium | reverse complement strand
CAATTGACCGCATCGAGTTTTCCAGTTCCATCGATACGGCTGTAGTCCAGGATGTGATAGACTATATGGCTGCATTAGGTTATATTAATAGCAGTTTTCCGGCTGAAACTTTTCTGGATTTAAGATACAGCGCTTAACAATATTTTAGTTGAACATGGTAAAAATAAAATCCATATTGACCAGATTGAAACCCGGCTGGGGGTTGATCCCGATTCTTGCCTTTCTGTTGTTATGGGAAGTATCAGCCCGCTTGAACTGGGTGCCCGGGCAAATTCATTTCCCGGCATTCTCAGAGGTGGTAAAGGAATTTATCAACCTGGCTTCTTCCGGTGCCCTGGGAGACAACTTCGCCGCCAGTCTGTTCAGAGTTATAGTCGGGCTTACGGCAGGCTCTATTGCGGGAATAATGATGGGTATCATCATGGGCTGGAACGAGCTGGCTCACAAAACATTGAACCCTATCATCAGCCTTTTTCTGCCAATCCCGCCACTCGGATGGCTTCCCCTGCTGATGCTCTGGGTAGGAATTAACAACTGGCTCCCCATAACTATAATATTTATCTCTTCCTTTTTTCCGGTTTTATACAATACTGTTGCCGGTATAAAAAGCGTAGACAAGGATTATGTAAAGGTTTCCCGTACCCTGGGGGCATCCGATTTTAAAATACTAACCACAGTGGTTATGCCGCTGGCACTGCCGATAATATTTACCGGACTCAGGCTGAACGCTGGTCACGCCTGGAGAGTGGTAATTGCCGCTGAAATGGTAGCAATCCCGACCGGGATCGGAGCACTAATGCTCCGGGCGGAAAGCTTGATCCGTATCGATATTATAATTGTATGCCTCATAGTTCTGGCGATAATGACTTTTTTGTTCGATAAGCTTTTTGGATTTTTTGAAAATCGTGTTACTGCCAGGTGGTATTAAATGCCTGACATAGAACTAACAAACATTTCCAGACACATTTGTTCCGACATCAATCTCAAGATTGATGATGGGGAACTAATGGTCATCCTGGGGCCCAGCGGTTCGGGAAAAACCACCCTGCTCAACGTCGTCTCAGGCCTGACTGAGTACACCGGATCGGTTGCTTTCAATGGAAAAAAGATGGATGGAATAGATGCCAGCCGGAGAAAAATTGGGTACCTCTTCCAGCAGCTGGTACTTTTCCCTCATATGGACGTAAGAAGAAATATCGCCTATAGCCTCGAATTAAAACGGCTTCCTTCCGATCAAATAGAAGCCAGGGTGAACGAACTGCTCAAACTGACCAAAATCAAACACCTCGCCAGCCGTTACCCCAAACATTTAAGCGGCGGGGAAAAACAAAGGGTTGCCCTGGCAAGAGCTCTGGCTTTATCTCCGGAAGTACTTCTTCTGGACGAGCCTCTATCCAGTCTTGACCTGCAGACCTCCAAATACCTTCGCATGGAACTAAGGCAATTCCAGAAAACACTGGGCATTACGACGATATACGTAACCCATGACCTTGCCGAGGCAGAGGAAATCGCTGACCGGATTGCTATAATACACAACGGCAAGCTTCAGCAAGTGGCAACACCTGATGAAGTTTTCTTTTTCCCCCATAACAGCGTGGTTTCGGATTTTTTGGGCGCACCCAATATCCTGGTTTGCCAGTCTTGCAGGGAGCTTGAACAGGGAGTCGTCGAAGCCAGTTGCGGAGCTTTATCGGTCATCGTTGCCCATGAAGGCAATTCAGTAAACCGCCTGGCTTTCCTCCCCAGGGATATCTTTCTTTCTGATAACCGCCCGCCAGGACCTGGCGTGAACCGCTTTGAAGGATATATTACCAGCATTCAGTATACGGATGACGCAGTAAGAGTGAATGTAGACGTAAGCGGTCAAAACCTTGTTGCGGAAGTTCCTTACCATTTATTCGAAGATATGGGGCTTGCCCCCGGCAAAAAAGTTTACCTGATTATAAAACTCCGGCGTATACGGGTTTATGATTGCAGCTGCTCCGAAAAACACAAAACCGGTCATTTCAAACCCGGCATGACCGCAGGGGTCAACCTAGCCGGGAGTGTACATGATGAAATATTGCAGGCAAAGAAATTAAATTGAGTATCGTTTAATAATTCGGCAGAGGATCCCGCTGCCGGTAATTGATGAAAAGGCAAAGGAAACGGTTGCGCTGACAGGTATTTTTAGAAACATGGATTAAGCACCAAAAATCGAACAATGATGAACATCAAGACAACCCCGGTTACAAAAGGGTTATATCGGAGAAAGGCTCTTGGCTGACAACTGCCCGGTAACACCTGCTGAAGAATCTGCTCTTTCCGTGGCTCTGGGAATTTCCCCGAAGGAAATTATCAGCCTGGTGGGAGGTGGCGGAAAAAGCACCCTTATGCGAAAGCTCGCGCTGGAGCTGGCTGGTTTGGGGTATAAAGTTATCACCACTACAACCACACATATCCTTCCCGATCAGGCAATCGGTTGCTTTATAATGGAGAAGAAAGAGGCAGTACTGCTCGAACGGGCACGGCTGGCCATCAGCCACAATCCTGTACTCACCCTGGCCTGTGGGCAGGAAACCAATGGCAAGCTTAAAGGGCCTGACCCGGTGCTTATACCAAAGTTGCTGGGTTTTTCAGACTTTGTTATCGTGGAAGCCGACGGAGCTCAACGCAAACCCCTGAAAGCCCCCAATGGTACCGAACCTGTAATTATTCCGGAAACAACAACCGTCATAGCCATGGTCGGGATCGATGGGGTTGGCAAAACTGCCAGTGAAGTCATCTTCAGGCACGAAATCGCCGGCAGATTAACCGGGCTGGCGCCGGATGATACCGTCACAACCCAGGCCGTAGTAAAACTGCTTGTGCACCCCGATGGTATCACCAGGACAAGCCCTGCACAATCGCGGAAAATTGTTTTCATCAACAAGGTCGAAACTGGCCAGGAAGCCTCTTATGCCGAAGAGATAGCCATGTCCTTAAAACGTCAGGCTTTATTCAGCCGTGTTATAATAGGAAAACTGGAGGGCGACCGCCCGTCAATCCGGATGACACAAATAAACAATTCGGGGTAAAAACATGGAAACAGATATTTACGAAGAAATAGCCAGGGTCAAAGCTGAGGGCAAGGAAGCAGCACTGGTAACCCTTATAAGCGCCAGCGGATCAACACCCCGCGGCGAAGGCGCCAAAATGATGGTGCTGGAAGACGGCTCTATCAAAGGCACCATAGGTGGAGGCGGCATCGAAAAAGAAGTCATGGAAGCCGCACTCGAGGTAATCCGCAAAGGGAAACCACAACGCTACAAGTATGAATTAAAAAAGGCCGATGAAGGTGTAGGAATGATATGCGGGGGAGATGTAGAAGTATTCATTGAACCCGTACTGCAATCCCCGCCTCTGTTTATATTTGGAGCCGGCCATATTGCTCACGCCCTTTCCAAAATGGCAACCATGACAGGTTTCAAAGTAACCTTGATTGATGACCGCCCCGGTTTTGCCACCCCGGAGCGTTTTCCTGAAGCACAAAACACTCTCACCTCCGGGTTCAAACAAGCTTTCGATGAACTGCGTATCGGCAAAGCAGGTTATATCGTCATCGTCACTTATGGCCATCAGAACGATGAGGTTGTACTTGAAGAAGCGCTTAAAACACCAGCACGTTATATAGGAATGATCGGCTCCAAAACCAAAAACCATGCAGTATATGAAAGTCTCAAATCCAAAGGGGTTACTGAAGAACAGATATCCAGGGTTTACGCCCCTATTGGTGTAAGCATCAATGCCCACACCCCTGAAGAAATTGCGGTAAGCATACTCGGACAGATGATACAGGTAAGGCGCTCGGCATGATTTTTTGCCGGTATTTAAGGTGAAAACAGATTATTCCTGCCCCTGTCTGAAGCTTTTATGGCAAGCCTGGCAAAATCCCGGGGCACGGGTTTAAAGCGGTGAAAAATACCGCTGTCAGTAACCAAGGCCAGGCTGGTAAGCCCTGGGAGTGATCATCCAGGTGTCATAAATGTAGGTAGAACTGTTTCCGATAATAATCAGGGAATCCCGCGACAACTCAGCCTGGGCAAGCATTCCCAAACTGGTAATCTGGACTGATTCACCTTCTCCGCCGGCACCGGTCACTATTCCAACCGTAGTCTGGGAAGCCAACAAGCTTTCAAGAACACCGCTGGCTTCCAAAACCCTCTCTTTTCCCAATTTGCCCAGAGGGTTGTAAAGTACCATAACAAAGCCAAGAGCGGCTGCCTTTTTTAGCCGCTCGAGGGTAGATGGCCAGCTCCCAGCCTGATCTGCCAGGCTGATTACAGCAAAATCATTACCAAGGGGTGATCCGAGGCGGGCCGCAGCACTGCTGGAAGTGGTTATTCCCGGCACGATTTCTACCGGTACTGAAATATTGTGTTCTTTAAGATAGCCAAAAAATGTTGATGCAATGGCATAAATACCCGGATCTCCGGTAGAAATAATGACTGCTTTCATGCCCTTCAGGCAATATGAAACCGCGATCGCGGAGCGCTCAAGAGGGCTCATGTCCTGACCGGTTATTTCTTTTCCTTTCAACAGGTGACGAGCAAAATGCAGGCTGAACCCATGACCAATGACCACTTCTGCAGATGCAATTGCCTTTTCTGCCCTGGGTGTAAGATCAAGAGAATTCCCGGTCCCAATTCCAACCAGATAAACCATACCAGCCATATTATTGTAAGCATAAACTCTTGGGGCAACACGGGTCAAGACTATCTTCTCTGATTGCCTGAACAGATAGAATTAATCGGAAAATTAGCTTTAAAACAAATCCATTTCATTGACCTCGGTACTTCTTTATTCTATAATCATAATTGAAGCATTGGAGTTTGAACTAATACAGGAGATGAAATTTGGTAAGCCGTTTTGACAAATTCAGTGAACATGCCCGCAGGGTTTTGACTCTTGCACAGGAAGAAGCCCAGCGGTTCAACCATAGCTATATTGGTACCGAACATATCCTTCTCGGTCTGGTTCGGGAGGAAGAAGGAATTGCAGCCAAGGTACTAACCGGCATGGGAGTGAGCCTGCCGCGCGTGCGCCAGGCGGTAGAATATATAATCGGCGCGGGGGAAAGGCAATCCACCGGAGCGTCCGGCCTCACCTCAAGAGCAAAAAAGATAATTGAACTGGCAATTGATGAAGCAAGGCAAATGGGGCACAGCTATATCGGCACCGAGCACCTTCTCCTCGGCATCCTGCGAGAAGCCGAAGGAGTAGCTGCCAAGGTTCTGCAAAACCTGGATGTAAACCAGGAAAGGGTACGGGCTGAAATTGCCAGGGTTCTTTCCAGCAGCAGCCCGAAAGCCAAACAAGGGCGTCCCAGCCGGACTCCAACCCTTGACCAGGTAAGCAGGGATCTCACCATGGCTGCCCGTGAAGGCAAGCTGGATCCGGTAATCGGCAGAGACAAGGAAATCGAACGGGTTGTACAAATTCTGAGCCGTCGCACCAAGAACAATCCTGCATTAATCGGCGAACCCGGAGTCGGTAAGACCGCCATTGTGGAAGGGCTGGCACACCGTATTATCGCAGGAGATGTGCCTGCTACTCTTGAAGAAAAGAGAATTGTTGCCCTGGACATGGCTTCAGTAATAGCCGGAACCAAATACCGGGGAGAATTCGAGGAACGCCTTAAAAAGATTCTGGATGAAATAAAAAATGCCGGCGGGTGCATTCTTTTTATAGATGAATTTCACACGCTTGTCGGCGCTGGAGCTGCAGAGGGCGCCGTTGATGCGGCCAACATTCTCAAACCACCCCTGGCAAGAGGCGAACTGCAGTGCATTGGAGCCACCACGCTTGACGATTATCGCAAATATGTTGAACGGGACGCTGCCCTGGAAAGACGTTTCCAGCCGGTGCTGGTTGAGGAGCCCTCAACCGATGACGCTCTTGAGATACTCAGAGGAATCAAGAGCCGCTATGAAGACCACCACCAGCTTGAAATAACCGATGAAGCCTTGAAAGCGGCAGTTACCATGGCTTCACGCTACATACCCGACCGTTACCTGCCGGATAAGGCTATCGATATTATTGACGAGGCTGCTTCCCGCGTCAGAATACGCTACGGCACTCGTCCGAGCTCCATCAAGAAGCTCAAACAGGTGGAAGAAAGCTACCGTAAAGACAAAGAGGCTGCTCTTGCCAACCAGCAATACGACGATGCTGCCGAACTAAGGCAGCAGGAGCTGCAAATCGGGGAGCAGATTCGCGCCGAAGAAGAAGAATGGCTTTCCAAAGTAGGCGAGAAAAATGCCAGCGTCAGCGAAGAAGATGTTGCCGAGGTTGTAAGCATGTGGACATCAATCCCGCTTGTACAGCTGGCAAACGATGAAACGCAGCGGCTGCTGAAAATGGAAGGTGCCCTGCATGAACGCATTATAGGTCAGGAGGAAGCAATTACCACCATATCCAAGGCGGTAAGGCGTGCCCGCGCCGGAATCAAAGATCCGCGGCGGCCGATAGGCAATTTCCTGTTCCTCGGCCCCACCGGTGTAGGGAAAACAGAACTGGCCAAAGCTCTTGCAGAGTTCATGTTTGGAAATGAAGATTCGCTTATCCGTATTGACATGAGCGAATTCATGGAGAAATTTGCTGTTTCACGCCTGGTAGGCGCACCGCCCGGATATGTCGGCTTTGAAGAAGGCGGCCAGTTAACCGAGGCGGTACGCAGAAAGTCCTATGCCTGTATACTTCTGGACGAGATTGAAAAAGCCCACCCTGATGTTTTCAACATATTATTGCAGATTTTTGATGATGGTCATCTCACTGATGCCAAAGGGCGCCGGGTGGACTTCAGGAACAGTATTATCATAATGACCTCCAACATTGGAGCAGAGCTTATACGGAAAGGATCCCAAATCGGTTTTTCTTCACATTCTGATGAAGCTAAGACGCAACAGCAGAATTACGAATCAATGAAGGAGAAACTGCTGGGAGAGGTCAAGAAATCCTTCAAGCCCGAATTTTTCAACCGGCTGGATGGAGTTATCGTGTTCCATCCGCTTAACCAGGAACAGATACTCCAGATTGTCGACCTGGTTATCAACAATGTCAGCAAACAGCTGGCCGAAAAGGAAATCGGTATTGAAATCAGCCGTGAAGCCAAGGATTTCCTCGGCAGGAAGGGCTATGATGAAGTGTACGGCGCAAGACCGTTGAAGCGTGTGATCCAGGATCTGGTTGAAGATCCGATATCCGAAGGGCTTTTAAGAGGCACTTATAAATCCGGAGATACCATAAAAGTAGATTTGGAAGAAGACAAGATAGTCATAACCGGCTCGAGCAACAACACAACCAGCCAGGAAAGTATTACTGCCTTGTCTGTAGATAGTTAAGTAGGATACAATAGCGTAATCTTTTTGGAAGGGCGGAAGAGCATGCTCTGCTTGATGCCCTTCTATTTTGTAGGGCAAAGGAAATAACTGTTGCTGATGATTGACTGGCAAGAGGCCTGGCAAATAACCGCAGTAGCTTTCGGGTTTACTTTCGGTATACTCTTCTTCTTGAGCGTTTTGACTTTGATAATAAGTAAAATTATTGCCCGTTTTCCGGGCAGCGATGACGGCGGGGGGAAACCGGCAAATAACAATCTGGCGGCAGGAGAGTAGACCTTGGCTGATTTTATCAACTTTGGTTTTACTCAATTGACCTGGGCCAATGGTATCATGCTGGTCATTGGGCTGTTTTTTATATGGCTGGCCATTTCCAAGAAATGGGAACCTTACGAGCTTCTCCCAATTGGTGTAGGCATGATTCTTGCCAACCTGCCCGGAACCGGATTACTGTTACAGCCCCAGGAAGTCGGTGGCGAAATCGGATCAGCCGGTTTGCTTGGAATCTTTATAGAATTTGGTCTTCTTCGCTATACTGTATTGCCTCAGCTTATTTTTATAGGCCTGGGAGCAATGACCGATTTCAGTCCGCTGATTGCCAAGCCCAAACTTTTCCTGCTTGGAGCCGCTGCCCAGGTAGGCATCATCATCGCTTTTCTGGGAGCTCTTGCTCTTGGGCACTTTGGTATTGCCGATTTCGACATGCTCAAGGCAGCAGCTATCGGCATAATCGGGGGAGCCGATGGTCCGACCACCATATATCTGACTTCGAAACTGGCGCCGGATCTTATGGGCGTCGCAGCGGTAGCAGCATATTCATATATGGCAATGGTAGCATTTATCCAGCCTCCCATCATCCGCGCCCTTACCTCCAAGAAAGAGCGCCAGATATACATGAAGTCGCAAATACGCCCGGTATCCCGGCGCGAAAGAATAATGTTCCCGATTATATGCACTATTATAGTGGTGCTTCTGGTACCGCAAAGCGCCCCACTGGTAGGTATGTTTATGTTTGGTAACCTGCTCAGGGAAAGCGGGGTAGTGGAAAGGCTTTCGGTTTCAGCCCAGAATTCGCTGATCAACCTGACTACCATAATATTAATGCTTTCTATCGGTGCTTCAATGCCGGGTGAAGTAGTGATGCGGACAGAAACACTGCTGGTTCTTGCTCTCGGATTGGTAGCCTTCGCCGGGGGAACTGCCGGTGGAGTGCTTATGGGCAAACTGATGAAATACATCTCCAAGGAACCTTTCAATCCAATAATTGGGGCTGCGGGGGTTTCGGCTGTACCAATGGCAGCACGTGTAGTGCAGCACATTGGCCAAAAAGAAAATCCGCAAAACTTCCTGTTGATGTATGCAATGGGGCCAAATGCCGCCGGAGTTATCGGCTCTGCCGTAGTAGCCGGCGTTTTCCTGAGTATGTTAAGCTAGCCAGGCAGCGAGGTTCCCTGCTTTCCACGGTACGAAAGGGCTATGGACTTTATATCCCAAACAGGTTAAAATTAAACCATAGGCATTCTTTCAGAATTATTAACAGCCCTATACCCTCAATCGTTGTTACCGCTTGGTGAAAAGGCGCCTTTTCCTTAGTGGCAAGATTACAGCTTACTTATTAAGTTTTAGGAGGGCACGACATGCAGTCAAGTCTAATCGGTAAAGTTGAAAAGGCCAAATTATATGCCCGTGAGCCCGAACGTATTACTTTTAGTGATTTCTCAGTTACAATCCGGGGCGATAACCACGATCACATCACCAGTTACAAAAATGGCCGCTGGACATGCAACTGCCCGTTTTTTGAAAGCCGGGAATGGTGCTCCCACACCATGGCAATGCAGAAAATTCTGGGAGTAATGCTTCCGGAAGATGCCAGAAACCAGGAGATAGAAGAAGACTAGAGCTTGCCGCCGGTTCTCAAGATGGCAAGCGCTTCTCCGGCAACAAAAAGAGAGCCTGTAATGAGTACCAGTTCATCCGGTGCCAGGCCTTTGGTAGCTGCATTCAGTGCTTCATGCATGTTACCGGTAGTAATTACTTCTGTTCCGTAATCCGTAAAGGCAAGAGCAACCCTCCCGGGCTCCATTGACCGGGGATGAGTTGAGCGTGTAATTATTACCCGGTTAAAAAATCCCTTCAGAAGCGCAGCCATGCCCTGAAGGTCTTTATCAGATGAAATACCCAGCACCAGCGTTCTCCTGCCGTTTTTATAACCATGTCCGGCAATATAATGATCAAGAGAACCCATCAAAGCCCTGATTGCTTCAGGATTATGAGCTCCATCAACAATCACCAGCGGATGAGAAGTTACTACCTGGAACCTTCCAGGCCAATTGACCCTCTGCAGGCCAACCTCGATCTCCTCTTTGGATATGGGAATTCCCTTTTCAGTCAGTTCTTCAAGAGCTGCCACAGCACAGCAAAGATTGCCCCCCTGGTATGAACCCACTAAAGGAAGCTTGATATTATAGCTGTTCCTTTCGCTGATAATTTCAAATAGCTGAAAACGGTTTTCATATCCTGCATGCCGGCATTGTATACTATTGCCAACATCTATCAGTTTTGCCTCTTTTTTCAGGCATTGTTCCCGAATAACAACCGCGGCAGCCTCAGGCTGGACAGCACTTACAACCGTACTGCCACGTTTAATAATGCCGGCTTTTTCGCCAGCTATAAGACCCAGTGTGTTTCCAAGTACTGCCGTATGATCCAGACCTATCAGTGTAATTACCGCCACCAGCGGCTCAATTACATTGGTGGCATCCAGACGCCCCCCCATGCCGGTTTCCAGCACCTGTAATTTTGCCCCGTTACGGGCAAAATACACAAAACCCATTGCTGTCAGCACTTCAAAAGTGGATAATTTTCCATATTCAGCATGGAAATTGATATGGCTGATAATGGGCTGCAATTCAGCCACAATGTCAGTAATTTCCTGCCGGGAAATATCCTTTCCGTCTACAGATATCCGCTCAGTTAAATCAATAAGATGAGGGGAAGTATAAAGCCCGGTCTTGTGCCCGGCGCAGGACAGAACACTCGATATCATGGCTGCCGTACTGCCCTTTCCTTTGGTTCCGGCAATATGGACAGATCGCGCTTTAATATGAGGTTCACCAAGCATCCGGAGCAACAGCTTCATGCGCCGCAGGTCGAAAAGAGCAGCCTGGGCCGGGTCAGCACGGGTTTCGAAATCAGTCAGGCCATAGAGAAAATCCAGAGCCCGCTGATAGCTATCTATGATCATCAATAACTGTCCTGCAATGACCCGGTATTGTGGTTTTCACCAGACAACCCTGTTCCTGTTTACTCCTTGCCTACAGATGAAAAATCGGACAGGTTTATATTGCCGATATCGGGATCTCCCAGATATTTCAGATGGCTGGCTCCGGTCAAGCCCGCATCCAGCCTTCCGGTAAGATTTACAACTGCAGAGGAAGCGCCACTCAGCCCGATTGCAGCATTTTCAGCCGCTACGCCGGCCAGGTCCACATTCGAAGCCGCGCTCACGCCCATTTTAATATCCTTGGCCTGCCCACTTAGCTTGATTCGACTGGCACCGGATACATCTATCTCCATGTCTTCCACCATTACCACTCCCTCGATACGGCTGGCAGTACCAGCATCGAGAACAATGTCGAAGGCCCTAAGCCCGATAAAATCGATTGTGCTGGCTCCACTGGCTGAGGCATGAAAGTTATGCTGGAGATCGAAAGCAGAAATTTCGATCTCTGTAGCAGCATAAGCGGTAACTGAATAAATATCCGGCATTACTATCCGTGCAACCAGCGCGCTGGGGAAATAACTGTAACCTGGAAGCATATCAATCTTTAATACCCCATCAAGTTCATTGACCCGGATAAATTCGAACAGGTTGTCATCTGCAGTCACACTCACACTGTAGGTGCTGCCGCGAGAAATCTCAACAGTAAACGCAGAGCTGGCTTCAACGCGGGTGAAATTTTCTAAATCAAAAGTGCGGTTGACAATTTTACTGGAACCCCGGATAGCACCGTAGCAACTTCCTGCAAATAAGCCAAGCACCAGCATTACTATTGACAAAACAATAATTGTCTTCTTATACACTATTAATAATCTCCCTGAGGTCAAGCTATCGAACAACTGTAATTATAACGGTTGCGGCAGTAAAACAAAAGAGTCAGCCGTTACGAACAAAGCGGCTTCCCGCTTGACTCAGCCAGCAGCTATTGATAATATCATCCCAAGGAGCACCATATTGAGTTTTATACATAAACTGCAGAATTCCTGCCAAAAAAACAAAAGTTACTTGTGTGTTGGCCTCGATCCAGACCCTCGACTCATGCCGCCGGATACGAATACTAAAGAATTTATACTGCGCATAGTTGAGTCCACCAGCGATCTGGTTTGTGCCTATAAAATAAACTTTGCTTTTTTTGAAGCAATGGGAGAAAGCGGATTTCAGAACTTGAAATATGCCAGGGACTCTATTCCGGGGAATATACCCGTAATCGCCGATGCCAAAAGAGCAGATATCGGCAATACTTCGCGTGGATATGCTGAAGCGATCTTCGGCATCATGGGCTTTGACGCGGTAACGGTAAATCCATATATGGGTTACGATTCAATCTTGCCGTTTATCTCTTATACGGATCGGGGCGTTTTCGTGCTCTGCCGGACATCCAATCCCGGAGCATCAGATTTTCAGGACTTGTGTGCCACAAACGGCGATCAGACGCTTCCTCTTTATCAGATGGTATCCATCAAAGCCAGGGAATGGAACCAGCATGGCAATATCGGTCTCGTTGTAGGTGCGACATGGCCGGAGGAAATCAAAATTATCCGTAAACAGAATCCGGAGATGCCGCTGTTAATCCCCGGGGTAGGAGCACAGGGCGGCTGCATCGACCTTGTTTCGAAATACGCCATTGGCCCGGATGGAAAGATGGGGATTATAAACTCTTCCCGCTCGATAATCCATGCTTCTGCCGGAAAATACTATGACAAGGCAGCTCGCTCGAAGGCGGAAGAACTGCGCAACCAGATCAACTTGTACCGAAGATAAATCATCTTTTGACCTGGCTCAAACAGCATTTGAAAAGCTGTCTATCTTGTTCTGGTGAGATTTTCAACCAGCACGCTGAGTGCCAGCTCCGGCTCCAGCCGTCCGGTTTTGATATCCATTTCGGCGCCTGCCAGCTGTAAATAATACTTGTATATTGCGGAAATCTTGAATGATTTTGCGCTCTGGTCAAGTTTTTGCATTATAAAATCATGCTTTATACCCAGCTTCTTGCGAATATCTGCTGACCGGAAACCCCGCTTTAGCATGTCCTGCGCAACAGCAATCATCCTCACCTGACGGGCCAGCATACTGATCACCTGGGAAGGCGGGACGCCGTTTGAGAGCAGTTTTTCCAGCTCCAGCTCTGCAGCCTGATTCCGTCCGGCAACTACTGCATCTATCATACGAAATATATTTGCTTCCGGGGTAATACTCACCATCATGGCTACAGTCCCGGCATCGATTTTTTCGCCACCTGAGAAAAGCACCAGTTTTTCGATTTCGTTCTTCATTGTCCAGAGGTCAGGGCCAACCTGCCGTAAAAGAAGCCGCGCTGCATCCGGAGTGATTTCACCTCCATCTGAACGGACATGATCTGTAATCCACTCCAGCAGCTTTTCCCCGCTGAGCAACGGATAATCCTTTTTCTCAATGTTGTTACCCAGGGTTTCTAAAAGAG
>JAQWDO010000133.1 GCA_028705415.1 Dehalococcoidales bacterium | reverse complement strand
GGTAAGAAGCATGTTGGTGCCGGTATCCCCGTCCGGAACAGGATATACATTGAGCGCATCAATATCGGGAACTATTTTTTCGAGCCAATCGGTGCCTGCTGAAAGCATCTCTCTGAATGTGCAACCATCGAATATAGCTTTCATTGCCATAAATATCCTGTATTAATCACTCCGTATATTGTATTAAGAATAAAACGCTACACTTGTTGCCGGCCCGATTGCCAGACAGATAACCGGTGAATAGGGGGTGAAGTGAGATTCCACAACATTAAACCTGGAAGTAATAACATCTTTAAGCCTGACACCATCTTCAACAGAGTTGGTGTAATGGATGGTTACATGAACCGGTTTGGTTCGGTCAACGTAAGATTCCATCATTTCGGCCATTTTGAGCATGGTTTTTTCTGTGCCCCGGCCTCTTCCCAGGTTTTCCACGACACCAGTGTTGTTGACGTGGCCGATAATGGGTTTTACCTGGAACAATTCTCCGATATAGGCAGTCTTGGGGGCCCGGCCAATTTTGATGAGGCGTTTCAGCCCCTCGAGAGCAGTAATATATCTGACCCTGGGTATCATGTCATGCGCTATTGCCACAACCTCTTCCAGGTTTTTACCAGCTTTGGCTGCTTTTGCCATTTCCAGTACTATGAATGCTTGTGCGCCTGCGGCGGTACGGCTATCAATAATTTCTATTTTGATATCGGGATGGTCATTCAAAAAAACCTGGCGTGCCTGTATGGCAGCTTCAGCTGTTGCACTGAGGTTCTTTGACACAAATATGCAGGCGATCTCCTTTGAATTCTTGCTGAGTTGATCAAAAACCTTCAGGTATTCGGCTATGGGCGGGGCTGAAGTATTGTATTCCTGTAGTTCGGGGTAGAGTTTCCAGAACTCGTCCGGGGTAAGTTCAATGCGATCTCGATATTCCTTCCCGTTGATGGTCAGGTATATCGGAACAATGCTTATATCAAACTCATCAACCAGTTCTTGCTCCAGGCAACAGATGGTATCCGTAACAACAGCAACCGCCATTTTTTTCTCCTTTGCTTATCTCATGAATCGTGGAAGATGATTAAAGGCTCGAATCTATTTCAAGAGAAACCGGCTTTCGAGAAAAAGAAAATGCCCACCAGCAAACAAAAGGACACTACATAGATTCTCAATATACTAAAATAGCATCTGTAAAGCTCTATGTCAATAGAAATAAACGGCAGATTTTATCAAATGAATGGAGAAAAAAGATAACAGGGAGTTATCAGGGCCGATCGGGAAGAGGGTCGCCGTGACCGATAGCTGCATTGGTTATGGCCGGGATGATAAAAACAAGCAGGGAAAACAGGGAAAGGCCCAGGAGGCCGAAAAAGCCTATATCTCCCCAGAGCGCCTGGCCAACCACCATCATTGAAATAGCCGAGACGGTTATGGCCACGCCGGCCTTTAAAACACGTCTGCGCATCCGGATAAACAATACTGAAGTAAATCCCAGCACCATCAAGGCCTGGGCAACTGGCTGGTTTAAATAATCAAATTCCATACCGGCATAAAAACCACCTGCCTGTTGCGTGTAAAAAAGCCAGCAGCCGATAATAGGCACTGGTGCAAGCATCAGGGAGGCTAGCAACCAGTCCCGTTTGATTACCTGGAGAGATATTCGTAAAACAACCCAGATTGTCAGCAGGTAATATAAAGCTACTTCAATCAGTAAACCGGTTGAAGGCCAGGCTCCCTCGCCAAAGATTGCCTCAAAGGACTGGGTAATTGCAGGAGCCAGCAGGAACCCGCCGGCAAACAACGGAAGCAACGTATAACCTACCCAGGAATAGAGCCAGTCCGGTTTGCCGCGTGCCCAGGCAAAAAGACTCACAGAGATGAAAATGCCGAATAAAGGCAGCAGGACTTCAGTTTTGTGGAGCGGGCTGGAAACGAAAAGAACTGCTGCCAGGAAATGAGGAAATGATAGTTTTAAAGCATCTGCCCAGCTCCCCTTGCAGCATGCTTCATAGAGAAGCCGCGCCACATTTTCTGCTCTGCCGAAAGACAGGATTGCCTGATGGATGGCATCTTCTTCTGAGAGTCCCTGGCTGGTGAGATCATCTATTTTCTGCTGAAGATGGGAGTTGAGCTCATTGATGAGCTGCTTTTCAAGATCTGTTTTGAGGTAAAGGTGCGACCGGACTTCTTCCAGATATATTCTTACTTCAGTCTGCATCATGTAATGCACCATCAAGCCGTTTCGGTTCTGAAAACAAGGTCAATAGCCTTGGCGAAATCTCGCCAGGAAGCTTTCCGGTAGTTTAAAAATTCCTTCCCCCTGGGTGTTATCAGGTAACACCGCCTTTCCGGCCCGTTGGATGTAGCTTCCCATCTGCCCTCAAGCAGGCCTTCGTTTTCCAGCTTGCGCAGCAGGGGGTACATTGTGCCTTCTTTAAGCTGGAAAAAACCATGGCTCCTGCGTTCCATTTCTTTTATAAGCTGGTATCCATGAGCAGATTTAAGCTCATCGATCAGGCCCAATATAAGCATATCGGTGTTACCATGCAAAAGATTTGATGAATAATCGTTCATAACAGACCCCTTCAAGTGTATAAGAGCAATATAGCAACCACATTATGGTGTGTCAAGGGGTTTTGGTGGAGTATCATCCCATAACTATTGACACGTAGAGCGGATTTTAACTATGCTATGAAAGATAATACATAGGAAGTCTAGGTATAGCCTTTAATTCCGCATGGCAAACCAGGAAAAGACAGCGTTCAATAGTCAAACAGATCTCACCGGCAGGGTAGCTGTAGTAACCGGTGGGGCCCGGGGAATCGGTCTTGTTATTTGCTCGCATCTGGCAGATGCCGGGGCAAGGATTGTTATCGCTGATTATGATCAAGCGGCCGGGAAACAGGCCGTACAAGCCCTGAACAAGACCGGTGCAAGTTTTGTATGCTGCAATGTTGCTGATGAACTGCAGGTCCAAAAGATGGTTGCTGAAACACTTGAAGCGGAAAATCGGATTGATATTCTGGTAAATAACGCCGGCATATATCCTCGAAAGTCATTGCTGGAGATGACCGGGAATGACTTTCGTCATGTTGTAGAAGTAAACCTTGTCGGAACCTTTCTATGCAGCCGTTATGTGGCTGCGTCAATGGTTGAAAACAGGTGTGGCG
>JAQWDO010000132.1 GCA_028705415.1 Dehalococcoidales bacterium | reverse complement strand
GGGGCGGATGTCAGGGTCAGGACGGTGGCAAATTATGGTGATGCCGGAAACCTGGACCGCTACGAGCAGCAACTCGAAGAGAACAGCCCTTCATGGACAGATCCGTATGGTGTGCGTAAAAATAACCTGATAGTGGTTTTGATTTCTCTCGAAGAACGTGAAACCGGTATATATTATGGTTCGTATTGGGAAGACGCGCTGGGTGGCAACTGGCTGCATATCCAGAGTGACATTATGAATTCATATTTCCGCGAGGGTGAATATGCAACCGGTACGGTAAAGGGGCTGGAGGAGATACAGCGTTTGATCGAGCAGGACGGCCAGGTACAGCCTCCTGCGTCAAAATCCAGTGCGCCATGGTGGATAGCGCTGGTTATGGTTGTCACTGTAACTGTTGCTGTTTTAGGGTTTCTATGGCAGAGAAACCGGAAACGGGTTAAATCTGCCAGGCAAAAAGCACTGCTTGCCAAACAGGGAGCAGCAGCCGGAATAAATGAACTTAATGATACTTTGCAGATGCTTGAGATCAAAGTAAATGTGACTGGGCAAAGAGCATCTTCTGACAAGGCAGAAAGCCTGAACCGCGAGCTAGCTAAAGCAAGACTGGTGGCAGTTCAAAGTTCTGAGCGTTACAGCCAGTTAGCCCACAGTGCCGGAAATCCGGAGAACCCCAAGATGGGAGAAGTTGAACTTAAAAATATCGAATCAGAATACACAAAAATTTTGGCAAAACTGAATGAAGCCCGCCAGATGGTAACGAACATAGATGGGCAGGCAGAGGCAATTTTAAGAATGGCAGATTCTTTCCCTCAAAAAGCAGCGCAGACCAGCAGAGCCATCGAAGAAGCTTTGATTAGAATTGAACAGCTAAAAAAAGACGGCTATAAAACCAGGTATCCAGCTGAGCTTCTGTCCGGCGGAAGCCTGATACTCGAACAGGCCAGAAGCGAAGCGTCCGGCAGGCGTTTTGATCAAGCGCTTAAGCTGGTTGAGCAGGCTGATGAGCAGATACAAAAATCAATACAGGCTACTGAAAATCTGCCCCAGAAGAAGGAACAGGCTGAGGTGTCTTCCGGCTTGCTGCAACAGCGTATAGAAAAAGTTAAGGAATATGTCATCCAGGGCAGGGAGAAATTTAACAGCCTTGCTGAACAGTACAATGAAGACTCCTGGCAATCTGTTCAAGGCAATGGCACTGAAGCAGAAAACAGAGTGATCTGGGCCGAGCAGGCTTTGGAACAGGCGCGCCAGGCTTGTGATGAACAGCAGCAGGAATGGCACCTGGCATTGGAGCTTATCAGCAATGCAAACAGCTGGCTGGATGAAGCACAAACCCTGATATCTTCCCTTTTTAAACTGGCAGAGAGCCTGAAAATCGAACAAAGCGCAGCCCCGGGAGAGATAGCAGCAGCTCAGGCTGATATTGACCTGGCCTGGGATTATATCAACAAGCACGATGATGACATTCGGGAAAGCCTGGAGGATGAACTCAAGGCAGCGGAAAACAAAAACAAACTTGCCCGGAAGGAACTGGGGTGTGAAAAACCTGATTATTTTAAAGTCAACAGACTGGCTCGCGAGGCAAACGAAGCAGCGGATAGAATACTTGCCCAGGCGCGTGATGAGCACGAAGCTGCCCAGCGCCTGAGGGCAAAAGCAGCCAGTGCCAGGCGGGACGCAAGTGCCAGGGTATCAATAGCCAGGGATTATATTAACGACCATCGCGCCGTTGTAAAAAGCGGAGCGTTGGGATATTTAAACAGGGCAGAAACAATATTAAAACAGGCAGAAACTGCAGTTAACCCTCAGGAGCAGCTTTCTCTGGCAACAAAGGCAGAAGCCGAAGCAGACAGGGCTTACAAAACTGCCACGGGAGATGTCAATAAAAGCTTTCAGGGGCCATGGCCGATTTCCGGAAATCCCTCAACCGGCTCATCCATTGATATTGCTCCGATCTTATGGACGGCACTTGGCAGTATACTAAGCAATAGCGGGAACTGGGGATCTCAGCGTCCTTCAAACCCCCGTCCTTTTGGTACCAGCGGAGGCAGCAGCTGGTCATCCGGGCGATCATCACCTTCGAGAGGTGGAGGTTCAACCAGCTGGGGGTCAAGAAGTACATCTTCCAGAAGTTTTGGCGGGAGTCGCGGGGGAGGGGGTTCTTCACGATGGTAGGGATTAATGCTTGCAAGTGATTGTTGTGGCCACAAATTTGCATGGAATAAAAGGGAAATAAAAAAAATATAGGAGGCCGACATGGCAAGTTTATTCGAAAAGGCACGTATTGCAGCCCTCAGTGCTGCCCATTCCTTGCTGGATAAGGTGGTTGACTTAAACTCGATCGGTGCTGTTAAACAGTATGTAAGAGACCTTGAAAATGCTCTGGAAGACCTTGAAGATGCTACTGCAATTGCTACCGGGCACGTTCGTACACTGGAAAGAGAAGATGAACAAATAAACTATCAGATCAAGGAACTCAATCAGAATATCGATTTTATCCTGAGCGACAATAAGCCGGACAACGATTATCTTGCAACACCTCTGGAAGCCAGATTGATCGGTTTGGAACAGCGTGCGAGCACCAAAGCCCAGGAGATCGAAGCCGGGCAAAAAACAGCCAGGGCTCTTTCTGAAGCTGCTTCTACACTCAGAACCAGGTATCATAATATGGTGCAACAGGTCCAGAGACTGGAAGCAATGGATATGGCTACCAAGGCTAAAGAGAATGCCGCCAAGGCAATCAAAGAGGCAGGAAAGATCGCCACAACCGGCAGTAATGTATCTATTGATGCTGTTGCGGATCGAATACAGCGACGGGCTGACGTTGCTGATGCCAGGTTTGAAAGAGCTCTGGGCGAAATGAATGATGAAGTAAAGAAAGATGTAGTCATTGCGCAGGCTCAGGCTCGGCTGGAACAGCGCAAGGCTCGCCTGACAGCCGGAAGCGATACACAAGCCGCTTAAATTAGTCCGGGTTAGATATATACAGGCTTGCCGGTAAAGACGACAAACCGTAAACACGAACTGGCAAGCCTGAAGTTGTTTCGAATGATGAACCTTTTCTGTGTTTCTGAAGGAGGGCGTTTCATATTTTGTGTCATCCTTGAGTCGGGCGAATGCCCGACGAAGGATCTTCCCCGTAATAGCGCCCGCCGTAACAT
>JAQWDO010000131.1 GCA_028705415.1 Dehalococcoidales bacterium | reverse complement strand
TACGACAACCTCCTTGAAACCAGACCGCGGCAGGATGCTACAGTGGTAACCATAGCAGAAATCAGCTTCCCCGCCGGCTGCAGCGAACCATTGATAAAAATCGTTGAACATTACTCATGGACCGGTGAAAAACACCCCACTCAGCATGATAAACTTACCCGCCTGCTGGGAAAACACTGGAAGTGCCGCAAAATCGTAATCGATGCTACTGGCATAGGCCAACCAGTAGCATCTTTTCTAAGAAACTCGCTCGGTTCGCGGGTGGAGCCCTTTACTTTCACTACAAGATCCAAATCTGAACTGGCATTCGAGCTTCTGACTGCGCTCAATTCAGGCCGGGTTAAGATGTACCGCTCAGACGGCACCCGGGAATACATGCGCTTCTGGGAAGAAGCACAAAAAGCCAGGGCCTGCTATCAAGCCGGGCAGAACCTGAACTTTTATGTTGACAGAAGCGATGGCCACGATGATTTTTTGATGAGCCTTGCATTAACCGTTAAGGCGTCCCTCGGCTACCACCACCGCCTGGCAAGGGGGAGTTAACAGGTTTAAAGAAGGTTGTTCATTAAATGTGCCATCCTGGATGAGCACGTCAGTGCGAAGAAGGATCTTCCGCGGATAGTCTTCTTGTTTACATGGAGTGTTACCGTATGTACGGGCACAACCCGTGTGAGATTCTTCGCTTGCGCTCGAGAATGACATTTATTTTCTTTTACTTTTGTCATCCAGAGGAGGGCCATACATTAACCATGTCATCCAGAGGAGCACTACAGTGCGACGAAGGATCTTCCCCGTAATAGTGCCCGCCTTTACATTTGCCAGTCTTCCCCGTAATAGAGCCCGCCGTAACATAAGCGCTGTTTCCGTGTGTACGGGCACAATTCCTATAAGATTCTTCGCTGGCGCTCTGAATGACATACTCCCACACTGTCATCCAGAGGAGGGGTGAAACCCCGACAAAGGATCTTCCGCGTAATAGTGCCCGTTGTAACATGGGAGTGTTACCGTATGTACGAGCACAATCCGTGTGAGATTCTTCGCTGCGCTCGAGAATGACACACTTTTTGAGAAGGCGGGCACAACTCGCGTGAGATTCTTCGCTGGCGCTCTGAATGACATTGGGGGAAGCTCTAAATGACATTTGTTCGCTTCGGGCTTACCGCTGTCCCTCTAAAGCACAACTAGTAAAACAGGTCTACTATCCGCCAGCGGAAGATATAAACCACCACGATGACTATCATAACCCCCAATCCAACCAGAACCCAGGTCAGCCAGAAAGGCCAGATGAAACCATAGTAAAACTCCCTTGTTTCAGACCACGGACTGGTGTTGCCGGCTTCATCCACCGAACGCACGCGCCAGTAATAGGGATTATCAGGTCCGGCTTTATCCAGCTTTTCATTCTTATCCAGCATGCAACTGGTTTCATCAAGGCCAGGTTTTCCAATAACCAGTTCGGGTTCTGCCAGGTTGCGGATTATCTGGAATTCGTAAGTAACATTCATATACTCGTAGCTGACGGCTCCCCATTCAAAATGAGGATGACCGCTTATTTTGGTCTGTGCTTCCGGCTCAACTGGCAAAGGTGCCGGAGGAACAGTTTGTTCCACCTTATATTGCATCTGTTTGCTTATAACACCATCGCTAACAGAAACAATATATTCACCCGGTACGGCAACCGGAACATTGAAAACAGCGCTGAAAGAGCCATTACTATCTGCAACCGGGGCAACAAATCCCGGTAAAGCTTCTCCATCCCATTTAACCGCCAGAGTCTTGCCCGGCCAAAAACCGGAACCGCTGATGCTGACAGGTGTTCCAACCGGCCCTTCTGCCGGAGAAATCCCAGCCTGTGCAACTATGGTGATGCTTTTAGTAATTACCACCCCTGCCACTTCTATGGTCAGTGCATATGTTCCATCGGCAACATGCGGCACCAGATAAGCAATATCCAGAGAACCGCTTGCATCGGTAGGAACCGCCTGCGCCTGTATGCCATTGAGACTGATCAGCAAAGGGCTGTTGGGGGCAAACCCCCTGGTGTAAACCATTAACTGCCGGCCAACTGCAACAGTATCTGTTCCGAGGCTGACTTCAGCTGCAGTGGAAAAGGTTTTCACCAGATTAACAGATCCTGTTCTGAGTTCAATTATATGATCACCCGGCGGGCAGGGAGGGATAATAAAACCAAAGTCCAGGCTCCCATCTTCTCCGCTCCTGGCTCCAACCGGTGTGGTCGCCAGGGGTTTACCATCAAAATAAAGCGCAACCGGTGCGTCAGCTTCCAGCCCGCTACCTGACACTTCCACCACAGTGCCAGCTCTCCCGTTAAGTGGTGACATGCTCAATACATGTATCACACTGAAGCTTGCCGCAGCTTCCTCTATCCCGTCACTTGCTTTAATAATGTGCGAACCGGCAGGAAGTGCTGGTATTTCAAAGCTGCCGCCAAAAGCGCCTTCAGCATCGGTGTTAATCGGAGCGTCGGGCTCAACTGCAATACCATCAATCGTTAAAGTGACCGGGGAGAGTCTGTTAAAATCCTCTCCACTCACCGTTAACGTTTCCCCAACCTTTCCAGCCACAAGATCAAGGCTTAACTGCGGGTTAAGAGGAGGCGGCAAAATGGTAAAGCTCCTTTCAGCCGTTATTTGTGCCGAAGTTGCATCGATTGCTACCACCTCATACTCTCCGGCTGGCAGGCCGGGTATTACCATATTCACCACAAATCGCCCGTCTTCATCAGTACGCCCGCTATCCTGTAAAACCCACTCTGCCGAAACCGGTTCTCCCCCCACAAAGAAATTCACTCCTCGTGCCCCGGCAAAACCGGAACCGGTTACAGAAATCTGATCTCCGGCAAAGACAGAAGTCTTGTTGAGTTTGATTTCCGGAATAACAGAGTATTGTTTAACAACGCCTTCTGTTCGAGAACCGGTTATGCGTATCTGGTGTACCCCATAGAATGAGGCTGGAACCGTCAGCGTTAACGTAAATGCACCAGAACCATTGACAGTATTATTCCCACCAATATGGCTGGAGGTAACATCTTTGTTGTCGTAAGCAACGCCGACAGTTTCACCCGGCACGTAGCCGGTGCCGGTAATGATAACCCCGTCGCCAACATTACCGCTTGCCGGATCCAGGCTTACTTGAGCAAACCCGGT